>JAYTUF010000693.1:0-4505 GCA_043744755.1 Anatilimnocola sp. | reverse complement strand
CCCGGAGTACCAGGAGAGGGGACAATGCGTGCCGCCCTCGTCACGCAACCTTCAGAGAACACTATCGAGCGATTTTGCGGAAATTATCCAGGCAGACTTTGATGCTCTCCAACGGCACTTTGCCGGTTTCGTGTTCGACGATGTACCACTCCGTGCCACCGACGGTTTCGTAAGCTTCGATAAGCGGTTTCCAGTCAATCGTGCCTTCCCCAATCGCCGCTCCAGGTGGGCCGCCATGTTCTTTGACGTGAGTGGTTTTCGTGCGACCCGGGTATTTCTTGATCAACGCCACAGGATCGCCCCCGCCGTCGAGCGTATTGCCAATATCGATTTGATGCACGACCTCCGCATCAGTGTTGTCGAAGAAGATTTCCCAGGAAGTCTTGCCATCAAACTTTTTGTAGTCGCCGGCGTGCGAGTGGTAGCCAACCAACATCCCAAATTCTTTGGCGCGGGCGGCAATGTCGTTGAACTTCCCGGCCAGGAACTTCCAACCGGCCGCGTCCTTGGCTCCGAGACTCGGACAGATCAGGAATTTGTTGCCGAGGGTATGATGAAGCTCAGCCGTTTTCTTGAGGTTATCCCCTTCCAAGGTGACCAACGGCGTATGCGTGCCGCAGCACTTCAGGCCATTGTCATCCAGCAACTTTCTCAGCTCCGCCGGCTTCTTATCCCACAGATGATATCCGGCGAACTCAACGCCTTCGTATCCCATCTTCCCGATCGCCTCAATCACGCCGGTGAAATTCTTCGGCAATTCATTTCGCACCGAATAGAGCTCCAGCCCGATCGGAATCTGCTTTTTTGGCTCAGCTGCAGAAAGGAACGGGGACATCGCAACCGAAGCTGCCGCCGCCGTGGTCCATCGAAGTGCATCGCGCCGCGAGATAGGTTGGTTCATAGTGGATTCCTTTGATCAATGTACTGAGTTGATGCAGACGCGTTGTAGGATTTGCAGGGCGATCTCGCCCGGAACTTACTCTCGCATCATTTTTCCGAATGCGTCTTCAAGCCGCGTGGTGAATCCGCGATGGTCCATCAATACCGAATGTTGCAGGCGCTCCCGCAAGGTGAGGCGGGATTCCGCAATCGCATTGTAGTCACGAACGAGTTCCACTGCGGCATTCACAAAACCATCCACGGTCGTCGTCGCCAGGTTTGCCAAATTTGCGGCGTGAAGAATGCTTCCACAAGCACGAGATACACTTGTATTCCCGGCCAGGCTTACGGCTGGCACACCCATCCACAATCCATCACGTGTGGTAGTAATGCCGTTGAACGGCCATGTGTCTAAAGCGACATCGATCTCTGCAAACCGTTCAAGGGACTCTCGGCGCGTGGCGGTCTTACCGCAGACATCAATTCGGTTCGCCGCCACGCCCCAGCCGCCCCAATACGATCTGTCGCGCATCGTATGGCTTGCGATAGTTCGGCGTCAATCGTATTGCCTGGCGAAAAGCATTGTTAGCTTCGCGTAGTCTCCCACACTTTTCCAGCATAACGCCGAGATTATTGTGTAATTCCGGCATGTTCGCCGCACGGCTTGCGGCGGCTTGTAGATGCAAGAGCGCTTCTTCGAGCCTACCAAGCTGACCTAAAACAGCAGCAAGGTTGATACGGAAATGGGGTACGTTTGGAGCTAACCCCACACTCGTAGTGAACGAGGTGAGTGCCGGTTCCAGTAAGCCGCGTCGGTGTAGTAGAGTGCCTAATACATTGTGTCCTACAGGGTCACCAGGCGCGGCGTGCAGATGTTCGCGGCACGCGCGTTCCGCGTCGGTGAGTTTCCCCTCTCGTTGTAGACGCAACGCTGCTTCCAATGCCATTAGATTAGATTATCTGATTCGGCCTCCACAAGTACAATTCTTCCGTTGCCGCGACAAACTCGTAAATCGCCCATATCAATTAAGGTATTCTGCCGGATTTTGCTTGACTATACCTACTAGGGAGTTTAGCTTGATGTGCCTCCCGTCCGAGGAGGCGTTAGATTGACTAGAATTTAGAAAGTTGAGCTGCAATCGGCAGTAGCCTCTTGCAGTTTCAAGTTGCAGTGTAGATCACTTTTGTAAAGAAGGTGTTGCATGGCCAACCCATCTCCTGCAAAATACTTGCGCGATGCATCGCACAAACACGCTTTTACCCTTGTGGAACTCCTCGTCGTCATCGGCATCATCGCGTTGCTGATGGCGATTCTCCTCCCCGCGCTCAGCAAGGCCCGCCAATCGGCACAAGTCGTCATCTGTGCCAGCCATCTTCGCGAAATCGGAATCGCTTGCTTCAACTATGCCGCGGACAACAAAGGCAAGCTACCGATCCCGCAGGGTGGAGGCGGGGATTGGAATAACACAAAGTATTCGGCCATCCTGATGAAGCCGGATAATGCCTACAACGGGCAAATGGATTTCGGATTCGGAACGCTTGCGCCTTATATGCCTGGTCCGGCGGTGGCTCAGCAATTATTCTTATGCCCCGCCGATTCAGAACCCCGCTACTGCGCTTTTCCACCTTATCCGCCGATGCCTACTTTAGCGTTGCCTCTCACAGTAGATGCTACGATCCCCCGTAATTTCAGCTACGGCTTTACCCTCAAGCTTTTCGGAACCCCGCTTCCGATATCACAGGATTTAACAGGAATAAAAATCTCGGAAATTCGTCGTCCTTCGGACAAGCTCATGGTTCAGGAAGAGTTCATGCCTGCGACGGTTGCCAGAATCGCGGTCGTGCCCGGCGCGGATGGACCTCTGAGCATCGTCCTTTTAAGTATTCGTCATGGCGGGAAAAGCAATCAATGTTTTGCCGACGGGCATGTTGAGTTATTCGATCCGTCGATCCTGCAGGTCACGAACCTTGCTCAAAGTGCCGTATACACGCGTTACGTCCTTTTACGCAGCGACTAACTGGGGATCTAGTCATTTTGTTGTGAATAATTGATTCAAAGCTGCTTACGAAACAATCTATGTATTGCTTTCGAGCGTGGATTTTGCGCTTGTGCGTAGAAACATTGCCAAGCAAGCTCCAAACGGAGAATGATCATGGGAAAGAGTCAATCTATCGTCAAGTGGTTTCGCGGCCTCGCAGCAATCAAAGCGATTCGCCGCACCAGCGAGTCTACACCGGCAGTGGCCGAAATGCTTGAACGTCGCCTGCTGATGACTTTTACGGCATCAATGAGCGCGCTTACAGTCCGTCGCACAAAATCAACCGTACACCGTTGCACTTAGCACGACGGGCGGAATTGCGAACAAGTGGGTCATCGATTGGGGCGACGGTTCACCTAACAACCCTGACGTATCGAACTTCCTGGCTGCAGACCAAGTCGGAGGAGCATTCAAAATACCTTTCCAGCCGCCGATACATACCTACCCGGCCGGGACATTCCCCAATTAAAGCCACCGCCACGTCCACATTGAATGCCACCGCCGTCGCTGTTCTCTCCTTGAACCTCAACTTCGGCACTGAAAATTTCCAGGGCAGCGGCAAGACGGTCTATACGCCGTACGGTTCGAGCGGCGACGCCAAGGGTTAGGCAATGGTGGTCGATCCGTATACTGGTTCGATCTACGTGGCGTCGAACTACAACGACGGTGTGCATGGCGGGCAAATGGCCGTGACGCGATTTGATGCGCTGGGCCGTGTCGATCTGACGTTCGGGACGCAGGGAACGCTGGTAATCCCGAAGTTCGGCGGGAACGGATACCGACACGGCGGCGGGCATCGCCCTGAATGGCAATTCCCTGGCCGTTGTCGGGAAGTCGTCGGTTTCCGGATGGGCAGTCTGCATGATTGCGCCTCTTAATCTCGGCGGGCAAGGTGAGGTGCTCTGGCAGAACACTCTTGTTGCCGGATCGTCGATTGGCGGGCAAGCCAACAGCGTGACTTTTGGAGACTTCGATTCTGGGAACCGCGTCACGGTCGTCGGAACGGATGCGACGCAGACTCATATGGTCGCTGCGCAGTTCAACTCTGACACTGGAGTGCTGAAGACCGATTTCGGCGATTCAAACGGGGCGGGGCAAACCGGAAAAGTGATCCTCCCCAATGTCAACCTCGGGTATGCAGGCACATTTGCCACCGCCGCGGTCGGAACGGGTGCGAGTAACTTTGTCGCAGCGCGCTTCAATACCGATGGCACGCTCGACAATACGTTCGGAACCAACGGGGTGATCGGCAACACCGATTTTGGCGCAGCCAACAACGCGACGAATACCATCGATTACGCGCGTTCCGTCGCCATTCTGGCGGATGGGACGATCCTGGTGGGTGGGTACGACTACACGACGGGAACCAACGGGCAGATCGCGTTGGCGGACCTGTTGGACAAGAACAAGGTATCGGTCTTCTAAGAATGCACAGATCGAGATGCGCTCAGGTTGCACATAGAAAATCCCCGGACGCGGGTCCGGGGATTTTCAATCTGACTGAGCATTTAGCCGTGGCGCGGCAAGTTACTTGGCCATGTCTTTGAGGCTCTTCAGCGGGCGAACCTTGACGACCTTGCGGGCGGG
>JAYTUF010000692.1:0-4508 GCA_043744755.1 Anatilimnocola sp. | reverse complement strand
AGCCGGCCGAAGTCGCTGGGAGATTCGCACAGGCCTTTGCCAAAGTGATGCTGCCACAGGCGGTTCGTGAGCACTCGCGGCGTGAGCGGATTGGCTTCCTCGCCCAGCCAATTCGCGAGAGCGGTCCGACGACCTGTGGTTGGAGTTCCGGCTTTAGCCGGGCTCTCATAGCTGGTTGAGACAGCACCGGCTGAAGCCGGAACTCCAACCAGGACCGTCGGAATCGCGGGCAGAACTTCACCCAGGCGCGGTTTGCCGGGCACCATCGTCGGCGGCGCTTGCGGGCCGACATCGGTGACGGTCATCGCGGCCGGCGGTGGCTCAGGGCGATCTTCGTTCAATTCCTTGAGCTTTTCACGCAGTTCGACCCAGCGATCTTTCTTCTCGCCGGTCAGTTTCTTTGTGAAATCGATCTTGTCCTGTTCATCCTTGGCCTGACGAAACGCGAGGGCATAGAGCTGCTTCTCGTAGGGCGAACGCTCTTCGTCCGTCTTGAACAGAATCGGCACAATATCATCGGGGAAACGACCAAGCTGCGACGTCGCCGCGTTCTTCAGCGATTGCTTCTCTAGCTCTGCTAGTTCCGTTAGCACATCAGCGGCCTTCAGCTCCCAAGCGGCCAATTGCTGTTCATACTCCGTCCGCTCCGCAGGCAAGCAAGCCGGCACATCATCGCGCTGCAGCAGCGGCGCGAAGAAGGCTTGCAGGGCGAAATAGTCCTTCTGCAGGATTGGATCGAATTTGTGATCGTGGCAGCGGGCGCAGCTCATGCCCATCCCCAGGAATACGTCGGCGGTGACGTCGGTGATGTCGTTCAGAATGACGCTCCATTGCCCCTTCACGTCGCGCTGGTTGTATTCGTAAATGCCCAGCCGGTAGTAACCGGTGGCGACCAGCGCATCGACGGTTTGCGGCTGCATTTCATCGCCGGCCAGTTGCTCGCGGATGAACTGCGGGTAGGGCTTGTCTTGATTCAGCGAACGGATGACATAATCGCGATACCGCCAGGCTTGCGGGCGGTAATCGTCCTGCTTGTAACCATCCGACTCGGCATAGCGAACGAGATCGAGCCAATGCCGGGCCCATTGCTCGCCATGCTGCGGGCGGGCCAGCAGGCGATCAACGACACGCTCGTAAGCATCCGGGCTGTGATCGGCGAGGAACTCGGCAATTTCGGCAGTCGTCGGCGGCAGGCCGGTGAGATCGAACGACAGCCGGCGAATCAACGTGCCGCGTTCCGCTTCCGGCGCGGGCACCAGTTGTTCCCCTTGCAACTTCGCCAGCAGAAAGCGATCAATGGGGCCGCGGCTCCAAGTATCGTCAGCGACATCAGGAACCGCCGAACGGCGCACGGATTGAAATGCCCAATACTCGCGATCGGCGGCCGTGATTTTGTCCTTCACCTTCCTCAAACCAGGCCCTGCGCCGCCATGTTCTTTGGGCCAGGGAGCGCCGATCTTCACCCAGGTCGTGAGGATCTCGATTTCACTTTCGCTCAGCTTGCCGTCGGGCGGCATCTCCAGGGATGAATAATTGATCGCAGCGACGAGCAGGCTATCTTTGGGCTTGCCCGGGACAATCACCGGCCCCGATTCACCGCCGGCCAGCATCGCTTCATGCAGATCAAGCCGCAGATCGCCTTTTTGCTTCTCCTCGCCGTGGCACTTGTAGCAGTTCGCAACCAGAATCGGCCGGACTTTTTCTTCAAAGAACTTGATCTGCTCGGGCGTGGGAGCTTTATCGGCGGCGACGGTGGCTGCGCTCAACGCCAGCCATCCAGCGATGGCTACAAACGACGCTAACAGTGGTCTTACGGAAAGCGAGCGATGGTCCATCAATACACATCCGGCCGAAGGCAATGGAATTACCCCGAAAACAGTTGGTGGAGTTACCTAAATGCTAGCCGCAACAGGGAATGGGGTCAATGAAAGCGAGGCCAACGAATGCATGGCGGAGAGGCGATTCATATAGATGGAGCACATCGCTCTCGTTAATCTGATGACATGCCCAGACCAAAATTCTCACTCCTGTGGCTCTTTGGCGAGATAACGCTCGTCGCCATCGCCTGTGCTTGCTTCCGGTTCTTGTTCATGACTCCGGGCATCGTTTACCCCCCCGACATTATGCCGTCTTTTTTTCTGTTTTTCATTGCCCTCGGTGGGGCCTTGGGAGGGCTGTTGAATCAACATTTGCTCGGGTGTTTGGCGGGCTGCTGGTTCGCCGGCATCTTGTGGATGTTTATCTGGAGCTCGTTCTCTTAATACTGCGGTTTGCGCACGCCTGCCAGGCTGGCTTCTCGCGTGGACCTTTTCTTTTCGCGGTGGTAGGCTGAGAATCAGTCATGGCTGCCTCTTCTGCTCAGATCGAATCGGTGCTGCAATGCTGCGCGCAGGCAGCCGCTGCCAACCGCGCGACCGCGTCGCGGCAGGGGAATCTCGTCGCCTTGGAGGCCGACGACGGCGACGACGTCCTAATCTCGGCCGACCTGCATGGCAACCGGCTGAACTTTCAGCGGCTGGTGCAAATCGCCGATCTGCACGCGAACCCCCGGCGACATTTGGTGATGCAGGAAGTGTGTCATGGCGGGCCGGCCTATCCGGGCGATGCGGGTTGCATGTCACACTTGCTGCTGGAGGACGTCGCCGGGCTCAAGTGCGAGTTCCCGGAGCGGTTTCATTTCCTGCTGAGCAACCATGAACTGGCGGAGCTGGGCGATTTTCCAATTTGCAAGAGTAAGCGGATGCTCAACCTGCAATTTCGGGCGGGCATTGTGGAACTCTATGGGAATGCTGCCGCCGACCGGATTCGCGCGGCCTACATGCAGTTCATCAGCACCTGTCCGCTCGCGGTGCGGCTCGGCGGCGGGACCTTCATTTCGCACAGCCTGCCTGATCGCTGCGATGCGAATGGCTTCAACCTGAACATCTTCGAGCGCCCGCTGACCGCCGCCGACTGGCAAGCGGGCAGCGATGTCTTTCGCCTGGTCTGGGGCCGAGATTACCGCGCCGCGAACGCCGCTGCGTTTGCGAAGCTGGTCCATGCCAAGCTTCTGGTCCACGGCCACGAGCCTTGCACCGAAGGAGTGCATACGCCCAACCCGCACCAGATGATCCTCGACTGCTGCAGCGGCCGGGCCGCGTATGCGATCCTGCCCATTGCTCAGGCGGTGACTCAGCAGGAAGCGCTCGCCCGCGTGAGTTATCTGCACGAACGGGCGGCGGAAGAAGTACACGCGGCCGAACCCAAGCCGCTACTCCACTTCATGAATGACGAGTAGATTCTGCGCCATCGGATAAAAGTTAGTGCCGGTGACAAAGACCACACGATCGCCCTTTTGCAACAGGCCTTGCTTGCGGCCCCAGTCATCGATGAAGGCGCGGAGGGCGGGGCCATCGTGGACCGGCGCACCGGCGAGCGGCGTGACGCCCCAGAAGAGAGTCAGCCGGCGGAGTACAGAAAGCGAGTCGCTGGTGCCGATAGTCGGGACAAAGTCGCGCTGCTTGCTTCGCAGCCGGCAGGTGCCGCCGCCGCGCGTGGCGACCACCACCAGCTTCGCGCCCAGTTGCTCGACAATCACCGCCGTGCCACGGACGGCCGCGGCGGTAATGGGATGCACATCGAGCGCTTCGACCCGCTGCGTCCGCTGCACGATTTCTTTGAGGAGCGGTTCGGTGGCGAGCGCAATGCGGTTCATCGTTTCGACCGATTCGACGGGAAATTCGCCGATGGCCGTCTCGCCGGAAAGCATGCAGGCATCGGCCCCATCCAGAATCGCGTTGGCCACGTCGGTCGCTTCCGCCCGCGTGGGCCGGCGGTTGTGGTGCATCGAATCGAGCATCTGCGTCGCGACAATCACGGGCTTGCCTTGATCCTGGCACTCGCGGACGATTCGCTTCTGTGCGACGGCAATCTCGGCGACGTCGATCTCGACGCCCAAGTCACCGCGGGCCACCATCACGCCGTCAGCCGCGGCGACGATCTCTTTCAAATGCAGCAGCGCCTCGGGCTTTTCGATCTTGGCAATCACCCAGGCCTTCGAGCCTTGGGCTTGCAGCAGTTCCTTCAGCAGCAGCACATTCACGGCCGCTCGAACAAAGCTCAAGCTGACATAATCGATGTCGTTCTTCGCGGCCCATAGCACATTGGCCATATCGGCTTCCGTCAGCGAAGCGACGCTCAACTTAGCGCCAGGCAGGTTGATTCCCTGCCGGCTGCGGATCAGGCCGCCGCCGATCACTTTGCAGCGGACCTCGTCGTTATTGCGACCAACAACGACCATGCTGACCGTGCCATCGGCGAGCATCACGCTGTCGCCCACCTGCAAGTCGCCGATCAGCGAAGCGTAAGTACAGGTCAATTCATCGGCGGCCCGCGGCTTGTCGGCCTTCACAAAGCGGAAGACTTCGCCTGGCACGCAATCGGTGGGGTCGGTGTGTAACTCTCCCAAGCGAATCTTGGGACCCGCCAGATCGACGAGCACGCCAACGGGAATGCCAAGCTCGGCCGAC
>JAYTUF010000691.1:0-4512 GCA_043744755.1 Anatilimnocola sp. | reverse complement strand
GCATCCGAACAGTTGAGGACTTGCCTCGCATAGCAATTTATCAGCTTGCACCGCTGGAGCGCCCGGGCTTCACAATTGAGAAGCAAGTGCTGATGCTGAGGGCCGAACCGGACCTTGCCATTCCATCGCTTTTGTATATGCCCACGAAAGCCACGGGGAGCAAGTACTTGTATGTGCATGGCCTGGGCAAGCAGGCCGCCGGTGCGAAGGACGGCCCGATTGAGCGACTGGTGCTGGCCGGCAATGTTGTCCTGGCCATCGATGTGCGCGGATGTGGCGAAACCGGGTCCACCGCCGCGGGGATGTGGGGCGGCCAATGGGGAGACATTTTCGTCAGCTATCTGCTGGGCAAGTCGATGCTCGGGATGCGGACCGAAGACATTCTCATTGCCGCCCGCTATTTGAATGAACTGGAACCGCCTGCCGTTGATGGGCTTACCATTGGGCGGGGACGAGGCATGCACTTGATCGGCGTCGGCGCTGGTGGACCGCCCGCCCTGCATGCCGCGGCGCTTGAGCCTGACCTCTTCAATGGACTGGAATTGGAACAGTGCCTGGCGTCGTGGTCGCAGCTCTTGCAGCATCCCGAAACTGCCGGGCAACTTGTCAATTCCGTGCATGGGGCGCTGCGGGCTTATGATTTGCCTGATCTGCAAAACAGTTTGCGATTTAAGGCCGTGATTCGCGAGCCTGTGTTGGGGAAGTAGGACGGGCACTCTTGCCCGTCTTATTTCGTTTTTAATTGGCCAGACATCTCAACCAGTGCGTCGAGCAACTTGTCCGACGCTTGCGGCTCCAGGCGATTAGTGCCGATCCAGGTTTCATAGCCGCCGAGGCGGAAGTGCCGCGGCGAGGGCAAGTAGCCGAAGTAACCGTGGGCCAGCGAGACCATGAAGGCCGGTTGCTGCGGGCTGCGGCTTTTGAATTCGAGGCCGATTTCAGCGAAGACTTCGCAGGGCATGGTGCCGATGCAAACGTCGCCGATTCGCAGCACTTGCAGCGGGATGATGGTGGTGTCTTCTTTGTAGTCCGCGAGCTTCATCGTTCGCTCGGCATAGATATACGACAGATCCTGCTTGCTCTTCGGTCCCGCGGCGATGGTTTCGGTCGCCCATTTCTTTTGATCTTCGCTGGGTTTCCGCCAGGCAATGGGCAACTCGCGATAAGCGGCGGCGAGCGAGACCTTGTCTTGATACTTCAGCCCCGCGAGCGCGCCATGCACTTTGCTCGCGACGTCTTCGGCCACATAGCGAATCTGCTCGTAGGGCTTCTTGCCCGGTCGTGGCTGCCGGAAGTTGATATTGTTGATGTCCCCGCTGGTGCCATTGGCGAGCAGCGCGACAAACGGCGGCCGGTCAACGGCTTGTTCTTGTTTCTCATCCTTCGAGAGCAACTGCTTCAAGTGCTCGCAGAAGACACCGTAATAATCGGCGGAGACATCTTCCTTTCCCACGCCGCCGACGTAGTGCAAGGAATAAGTTGCGAACAGCGAAATGGGCCGGCCCTCAAGATCGCGCACTGCCAGGAACGAAACCGTGGGATCAGTCGGACCAGCAGGTTCGATCAGATTGGCGCTGCCCGCGGGTGGATTCATCTTCACTTGATCGACTTCGCCAAAGGGATTCACCGGCGCAGTCCCCGCCTTCATATGCCAGCGGCGATTGAAGACATGCTCAGGCACCTCGACTTTGCCAAACGCCAGTTGCGCCGGGCGGCAATTGTGCAGTGCCCGCGCGACGCCGTCGGCGATTCGCTTCGCGACGAAGGATTGATACTCATCCAGCGTTTGATCGGCCTGCAGCCGATTTTTGCCGAGCGCGCTGCTGGCCGAGTGCGTGTGCGTGGCGCTGATCAGCACGTTCTCGCGCGGGATGCCCGATTTCTCCGCGATCAGCTTGCGGGCTTCTTCGCTGACCACGCGATGAATGCCGAGCAGATCGCAGACGACAATCGCGAGCTTGGTCTGGCCATCATCCAGCACCAGGCACCGCGCGTGCAGCTCATCGTGAATGTGCTTCGACGGGTAGGGCACGAATCCGCCGATAATTTCGAGTCCGATGGGCGGCGTGAGATTGCTGGTCGCGGCGCCAGCTTGCAGCACGTCGGCCGCATAACTGACGTTACTCAAGAGCAACAGGAGCATTCCGAAAACAGTGCCGGCCAGTTTCATGACAAACTCCTATCGAGAAATCAGATTGCAAGCATAAAATGAGACTGATACGATGCTCGCACTAGTCATAACATCAGCAGGCCGGTTCAAGCAACCCGCGGGACAAATCGATGACAGTTCAGCCCCAACTTGTGCAGCCACCGTCGGGCCATGCTTTCGCGAACTATTTCGCGCGGACCCGCGAAGGCCTGAGTCTGGTCGACCGGCGAGGAATGCTCAAGGCGGGACTGGCCGGCGTGGCGGGACTTAGCTTGCCAGAGTTGCTGCGGGTGCGCGCGGAAGGTGCGACGCGCGGCAGTGGGCAGCGATCGAATCAGAGTTGCATCTTGCTGTGGATGGCCGGCGGACCGAGCCATCTGGATACTTGGGACAGCAAACCGGAACGGCCGGCCAACAACCGCGGTCCGTTCGGTGTAACGCAAACAAAATTGCCGGGCGTCGTGATTTGCGAGCACTTGCCCAAGCAGGCGGCAATGCTCGACAAGTTCACCATCATTCGCTCGGTCGATGCCCGGCATAGCAATCACGCGCCGAACAAGGTCTTTCAAACCGGCAACCTGCGAGCCGAGTCTCGCACCAATCCCGAATCGGAAAAATATCCGGCGCTGGCTGCGATCATTGCGAAGGAACGAGGCGCGAACCATCCCGCGATGCCTCCCTATGCGGCGTTCATGAAGTCCCCTTCACATCTGGCATTCTCCGGATATTTGGGCAAACGCTACGATCCGCTGATTGCGAACCAGGCCGTGAAGCTGCCGGTCTACAGCAATATCGGGGAAGACACCGGCGTGCAGGCCGGGGGCGAGATGTTTCAATTTGCGGGCGGGGTATCCAGCGAGCGAATGCACCAGCGGCGTCAACTGCTGGCCGACTTCGACCGACTGCGCACCGGAGCCGATCAGAGTGGTTCGCTGGCGGCCCTCAACTCCTATCAGCAACAGGCGGTCGAGATGCTTCTCGGTGGCCGAGCGCAGGAGGCCTTTGATCTCACCCGCGAGCCGGCCGCGACTCGCGAGCGATATGGCAACCACCTGTGGTGCCAGCAGGCGCTGGTCGCGCGGCGACTGGTTGAAGCCGGCACTGCGTTTGTCACCATCGACCTGAGTTATCACGGCGCTTCGGGAACCTGGGACACGCATGGCGACAACATCCCACCCTATGGCGGCATTCGCAAAGGGCTGGGGCCGTTGCTGCCGCTGTTCGACCATTTGATCACCACGCTCGTCAGCGATCTGGACGAGCGCGGTTCGCTCGATAACACGCTGGTGATTGCCATGGGCGAATTCGGCCGCACGCCGCAGATGGGCACGCAGGACAGCACCGACGGCCGCAACCACTGGCCCGTGGTGATGTCGATGTGTCTGGCCGGCGGCGGGTTGCGGCATGGGCAAGTGATTGGGGCGACCGAAACCGACGGCGGCAACATCCGCGAACGCCCCGTCACTCCCGGCGATCTGGCCGCGACGTTGTTTCGCTACTTCAACGTGCCGCAAGACGCCTACTATCTCGACAATCAAGGCCGACCCCGCGTCGTGATCGAGAACGATGGCAAGCCGCTCTCCGAACTGTTTTAGCCAAGTAGGTCAGTGCACGGTACTCCGTGCCTGACTGCTGGACTGGCGGCCATCAGGACATCAACTGGGGCGCTGGGTACATTCCCGCCCAACTTCCCGGTGACGCGGGCGAAAGTCTGGCAGACGATGATGGAGACCGATGATGAAGCGTCACCTCCCATGTGTCAGGCACGGAGTACCGTACTCTGACCTACTTAGCGACTCGGCAAGTTTTGGCACAGGGCGGTTCCATGCATGACCTACTCGGCTGACCTACTTTGCTACTGGGCAAGTTTTGGCACAGGGCGGTTCTATGCATGACCTACTCGGCTTCGCGAAAACACGGCCGGACGGCGAGACGGGATTTCAGTCAGCCAAACCTGATTGGCTCACACCGGGACTCGAAGGCACCCAGCCTCGTACAGTTAAAAACATGCGAGGTCGTTCAGGATCACTGGTCGTGAAGCTGGCCGTGTTCTCCACAGGCCCATTCATAAAACGAGTGTCCAGGCTGACGTTCAATTCACCCCATTCGCCCGGTGGAATGATAATAGTGTCGACCACCGGATTTCCGCATCCGCAAGCGGCATCGACCTCGTTGACGACCAGCCGTCGCGACCCGATGTTCCGCACCAAGAACGAAGTCTTCAGAATCTTGTCATCGCTGATAATGCCCAAGTCCTGAGTAGTTGTGGGGATCGCGATTGCGGATTGCTGTTTTGATGTTAATACTGTGGACCGCGCGTTCCGTTGCTGACTTGCGGTTAGTACGCACAATGCGATTAACAC
>JAYTUF010000690.1:0-4531 GCA_043744755.1 Anatilimnocola sp. | reverse complement strand
CGTGCTTCGCCTTGCACTTTCATCGGCTGCATGTTGGCGAGCAGCCAAACTTCTAAATCCAAATAGGGGAGTTCACTGGGGGAGACGGCGGGAAAGCGCGGATCGTCGGTCGCGGTCCGCTCGGCTGAATGCTGAACGGATTGCGCGAGTGGCACGAGCTGGCCCAAGGATCCGCAACAACTGCGCAGCGCCCCAGCGCGCTTCAGGCTGACAAACGTGCCGAGCACCGGACGCTCGGCCAACTCAGACGGCAGCGCGATCGAGTCAACTGCAGCTTGCCGGGAAACGCACTGTTGCAATATCGACGCGGTGTAATGCAGCAGTGATTGTTCCTGCTGCTGATCGGGTGAAGAAGGTTCCATGCTGGTGCTCGTATTGGCTGCGGTCGAGGGAGAGGGAGAGGATTGCAAAGTTGCCGGAGCATTGATCGTCAATAAAGTGGGCGTCGGGCGCTCTTCAAGCACTTCATACGAACTGATTCGTACCGGCTGCCGGCGACTGCCCCAATCACCGGCGGAGGCATCGAAGTGGCCGGCGATGTTCGCTCCGCAATGAGCGCAGCGGTTGTGCTGCACGGTGAAGGTGCGGACGTCGTAGCCGATTCGCTCAATCACTGGCCGCCGACAACCGGGACAGTAAGTAGACTGCTGCGCCGCCGCCTGCACGTTGCCGACGTAAGGAAAGTTCAGCCCCGCGGCTTTGGCCAGGTCATACGCAGCCAGCAACGTTTCGGGCCGAGTGTGCGGGCGATCGCGGAGGCGGAAATCGGGATGGAAGGCTGTGAAGTGAATCGGCACGTCGGCGCCCAGTTCCGCCAGCAGCCAGTCGCACATCTGCCGCACTTCGTCGCGGGTGTCGTTCTCTTCGGGAATTAACAGGTTGGTTACTTCCAACCAGGTGGTGCTTTCGTGCCGAATCCAGCGGAGCGTATCGAGCACGGGCTGCAAGTGCGAGAGGGTCACATGCTTGTAGAAGTCTTCGGTAAACGCTTTCAGATCGACGTTCGCGGCATCCATGTATTCAAAGAAGGGCTGCCGCGCCTCGGGCGAAATGTAACCCGCGGTGACGGCGACCGTCTTGATCCCTGCGGCGCGACAAGCTTTGGCCGCGTCGATAGCGTATTCGGCCCAGACGACTGGGTCGTTGTAAGTGAAGGCTACGCTGCGACATCCCAGCGCCTTGGCCGCCGCGGCGATGGTCGCGGGCGACGCTTCTTCGCTCAGCTTCTCGACTTCGCGGGATTTTGAGATCGACCAGTTCTGACAAAACTTGCAGCCCAGGTTGCAGCCCGCGGTGCCGAAGGAGAGAACACTGCTGCCGGGATAGAAATGGTTAAGCGGTTTCTTCTCGATGGGGTCGATGCAAAAGCCGGTGCTCCGTCCGTAGGTGGAGAGCAGCATCTCTCCCCCTTGATTCTCCCGCACAAAGCAGAAGCCGCGATCACCGGGGCGGAGCGCACACGCACGGGGACACAAATCGCACACGATGCGGCCCGGTTCGTCGGTCTCGTGCCACCAGCCGCCCGGTTGCAGCGGGCCGGTGGAGGGTGTACCGGGCGGCGGTAGGTGAACGGTTCGCATGTGGTTCATCCTACCGCGTGGCAGGCGGGAGTCGGGCGGTCGGGAGGTCAGGAGTCAGGAGTCGATCTTTTGGCTTTTGATTCCCTGATCCCCTGACTCCTGATTCCTACTTCTGCCCGGCCAGCACTTTCGTCAGCTTCGCGAGCAAGTCATCCGCGGTGTGGATGTGGCCGGTGGGGAGCGCGAAGTCCTGTGTTCGGGAGTCGGCGGCCAGTTGCTTCGAGACTTTGGCGACTTGTGCGGGCGTTTGCAATTGCTCGAGCCGAGTGGCGCCGTCTTTCGCTTTGATTAAGTTCTCGATCAATTTCCGACCATCGAATGTCCAGGAAAGTCGTTCCAGGCGTTCATAAACGGTTGGATCGCCGGCAATTTTCTTCATGAACACGCGGCCCTGGGGTGTCTTCAGCAGCTTCACTAAGTGCGAGTTATCCGCAAGGATGCTGTCGTACAGTTCTTCGTGGTCGGCGGCAATCGTGACGCCCTTTTCCAGCAGGAAGTTGAAGATCGGTTCAACATCGCTGTGCGAAATTAGAAAGCCGGGCGAGTAGTAGGAGTTTTTCGCCAGCCGTTCCTGAATCAGCGCTCGCAATTGTTCGGGGGTGACTTTCGCAGGCTTCTTCGACACCGATGTGGTTGTCTTTTTCACTTGCGAAGTGGCAGTCCCTGTAGTTTTGGCCGCAGATTTAGTTTCTGCCTGAACGTTTGGAACAAAGCAACCGCTCAAGCACAGCCCCAACCAGCCGGTGAACAGGTAACGCCACGATTGGTTGTGTATTTCAGTAATCAGCATGGGAACTCTCAATGAACAGCGGTCGCAAGCGGTGTTTAAGGATCACGAATTCAATTACTTCCCGATTTGCAAATAGGCCGCGACCGCCGGCCTTGTGCCGGCGGGGCGATCACTGGCCAGCTACATTCGCATCGCATTCAATTCCTTCGCGACCACGGGGCTTGCCCCCGTGGAGCGCTCACTGAGCAGCTACCGAGCCGATCAGTGAGGGCCCCATCGGCACAAGGCCGATGGTCGCCGATTAGCCGTTTGGTTTCGTGGTAGCTGCCAAGTGAACGCCCCACTGGGATGAACCCAGTGGTCGCGAGTAAGTGCAACATGTTTCGTTTGTATCCCTAACAACGGAATAAGTGTTGCCTTCCGCGGCCCCTGCGGCTGTCTCGCTTCGGGTTCTTGAGAAAATCTAGCTTGCGATTGGCACATTTTCCGGCACGGGTTCGTTTTCGACCTAGATTTCAACATAGATCGTCTGCCTCGTCCGCAGTTGTGTTTCTTATCTGAAGTTTTGCTGATCGACTGTTTTGCTCCTGAACGTGCGTCACTTGCAGGTGCCGCGGTTCAGCCGCAGTCTCAGGCCCGGGAGAATGAGCTATGTGCGTTTTGGCAATTCGTCATCGTTTGAATTTCGGGGCAGGTCGGCGTCAGCGTCGCGGCAAGATCATTGTCATGACGGCCTTTCTGATGACCACGATGCTGGGCATGGTCGCCTTCTCAGTGGACGTGGGCTACATGGCTGTCACCCGCACTGAAATTCAGATCTGCACCGATGCGGCCGCTCTCGCCGGGGCTGCCGGCCTGGTGAACGGCACCGCCACGGCCCAAGCTCAGGCGCTGGATTATTTGGCTCGTAACAAAGTCGCGGGCCAGACCCTGGGGTCGAATAATGCCACGATCGAATTTGGCATCTGGAACGATACGACCAGGTCCTTCACGGTGACCAGCATCGCGCCCAATGGCATCCGCATCAACACGGCGCTGAATAATGCCCCGCTATTCTTTGGCCGGGCCTTGAACCGAGACAACTTCAATACCAGTGCGCAATCACTGGCCGTGTATCAGCCGCGCGATATTTCGCTGGTGCTCGACTATTCAGGCTCGATGTCATTCGACAGCCAGTTTCGCAGCATAAGCTTGCTCGGGAAGCCCGCCATTGAAGCCAACCTGCTGCAGATTTATCAGCAGCTTGGTTCGCCCACCTATGGAACCCTGGCGTTCACGCCAGTTTCCTACGGGACCGCGAGCACTAACAACAGCAGTGTTATTAATAATTTTGGTTTGAAGAATGTCGCATATCCGTATCCCAGCGGATCATGGGACGGGTACATTGACTATGTGCAGACGGATAGTTACATCGACTCGGCCGGATATCGTTGCAAGTATGGATACTTGACTTATGTCCCCTATCTGCTTTCGCAGCAAGGTCGATACAGCCAAACGCCGGTGCTACATCAGACCAGTCAACAACCGCTGACCGCACTTAAGGATGCGGTGGATGCGTTTCTCGCCTATTTGACGAACAACAGCACGGACGATCGGGTCGCCTTCGCGCTGTACACCGGCAGCGACGGCACCGCGACTCTCGAACAAGCGCTGACGAAGACTTACACCAATGTCTCCACGAAAGTTCGAGCCCGCCAGGCAGGACATTACGTCGGCGGCACCAACATTTCCGCCGGGATGACGAAGGGTCGGTTGGAATTGCAGAACAATGCTCGCGTGGGCGTCTCGAAGTTAATGGTTTTGATGACCGATGGCGTTGTTAATATGCCGTCGGGGAATACCACCAGTGATAAACAATTGGTCCGCGACGAGGCCTATCTCGCCGCCGCGGCCAAGATTCCGATTGTGACGATCTGCGTTGGCGCCTTGGCCGATACAGCCTTGATGCAGGAGGTGGCCGATATCACGGGCGGGGTTGCCTTCATCGTGCCGGGTGGCCAGCCGATTTCTGCCGTCAAGGCACAACTCGAAAAAGTCTTCGCCCAAGTGGCCGCCGATCGGCCGCTGAAGTTGGTGCAGTAGGAAAGCGGATGTTCTGATTCGATCAGCTCCACGAGAGCCCTCGTTTCCTTTGGAAATGGGGGTTCTTTTATTTTTTGAGTGGGTCTCAACAAGCGGCACTCCTTGTCACGGTCTGCGCAGCTAATCACAGCGAATGGGC
>JAYTUF010000689.1:0-17992 GCA_043744755.1 Anatilimnocola sp. | reverse complement strand
CTATCCCGACGAAGCCCTACTCAAGCTTTGGCCCCTGGATGACAAAACCATTCCAGGCGACCGCGTCATTGACGCCGGAGACCTCGCCGACTTCGGCTACTTCGACAAGTTCACACTCTCTGCCTGGGTTTGGCTGACGGACGAGAAATCCGGCGGCACAATCATTTCCCGGATGACCGACGTGCCGGAAGGGGACGGCTATCAACTGGCCATCGTGGAGGGCAAATTGCAGTTGAATCTAGTCAAGCGCTGGCTGGATGATTCCACGCGAGTGCAAACCGCGAAGAAGATTTCGATCGGTCGCTGGGTCCATGTCGCCGCGACCTATGACGGCTCACGGACTGCTGCGGGCATCCAGCTTTATCTCGACAGCGAATTGCAAGCGCCGGATGTGCTGCTCGATGAAATCAATCAGCCCTTCAATGCCAAGGCCCCGCTGCGAATCGGCGGCGGTGGCGGACCGGCGGCCAACTTCCGCGGCAAGCTGCAGGAGGCGCGGGTTGACGCTGCCGATTTGGATCCCTCACAGATCGAATGGCTGGCGACGCCCGAAACACTGGCGGAAATCATTGCCATTGCAACCCCGAAGCGAACCGACGGGCAACGTCGTAAGCTGCAGGAATATTATGTGACGAGCGCGGCCGCTGAACCGGTTCGAGCGGCCTACCGTCAATTGCGGTCCGCGGAAAAGGAGCTGAAGACATTTGAAGAATCGCTGCCCACCGTCATGGTCATGCAAGACCTGCCGCAGCCTCGCGAGACGTTTGTGTTGCTGCGTGGCCAATACGATCAGCCGGGCGAGCGGGTCTCGTATGGCGTGCCGAGCGCACTGTCTGCCTATCCAAAAGAGGCCCCCAAGAATCGCTTGGGCTTAGCGCAGTGGCTCGTCTCCAAAGATCATCCCCTCACCGCGCGGGTGCAGGTCAATCGCCTCTGGCAACTGCACTTCGGAACCGGCTTGGTGAAGACGGCCGAGGATTTTGGCTCGCAAGGGGAATGGCCCAGCCACCCCGAGTTGCTCGACCAGCTCGCCATCGAATGGCCCACGCGGGGCTGGGACGTGAAATGGCTGCAGCGGCAGCTCGTCACCAGCAGCACCTATCGCCAGCAGTCGCGGTCATCGCCAGCGATGAGTGAACGCGATCCGGAGAATCGCCTGCTCGCCCGTGGACCGCGCGAGCGACTCTCGGCCGAACAGATTCGCGATCAAGCTCTTCTTGCCGGTGGATTATTGATTGAGGAAGTTGGCGGACCATCGGTGCGACCGTTGCAACCGCCGGGCTTATGGAAAGAACTAACAGGCGCTGCCGACTACGAACCGGGCACCGGCGCCGATCTCTATCGCCGCAGCCTCTATACCTTTTGGAAGCGAACCATCGCGCCGCCGAACATGACCGCGCTCGATGCTCCCTCGCGTGAGTTCTGCACCGTTCGTTCCTCACGGACCAATACCCCGCTGCAAGCGCTCACGCTGCTCAATGAAACAACGTTCGCGGGCGCTGCCGAAGCGCTCGCTCGGCGAACCCTGGCTCGCGAAGAGACAACCGACCGCGAGCGCATCGCCTGGGCGTTTCAAGTCTGTGCTTCCCGACAGCCCACTTCGCAAGAACTAGATATTTTGGTGCGCGGCTTACAGAAGCAACGCGCGCTCAGGCCCGGCAATGAACAGGCCGCATTCACGGCCGTGATGCGCGTCTTACTCAACCTCGACGAGACGCTGCATAAGAACTAGCAGTCCTACGCCAACTCAACCGCTTCCTGGTAATGCGGCACATACGCATTCAAGCCCAGTTGTTTTTCCGCATGGTCCGCAAAAGCCAGCGCGACGTCTTCTTCACCATGCGTGAAAAAGACGCGCTTCGGTTTCGGGCTGAAATGCGTGAGCCATTTGAGCAGGCCCGTGCGGTCGGCATGACCGGACAGGCCATAGACCTGGGCAATCTGTGCGGCGACGCGAAACTCCTGGCCATGAATGCGGACGAACTTCGCGCCGCTGACGATCTGCTGGCCAAGCGTGCCATACGATTGATGCCCCACGAACAGAATCGTGTTCTCTTTGCGAGCGATGTTTTGCCGCAGGTGATGCTTGATCCGCCCCGCGTTGCACATGCCGGCGCTTGACATGATCACGCACGGCTCGTGAACCTCGTTGATCTTTTTCGATTCGTCCGCCGTCCGCACCATCGTCAGGCCGGGGAACCGTAGCGGCGGCTCGGAACTGGTGATCAGGGCTTTCATCTCTTCGTCGTAATACTCGCGGAAGCGTTCAAAGACGGCGGTCACATCGACGGCCATCGGGCTGTCCATGAAAACCTTGACCAGCGGAATCCGCTTAGCCCGCACCAAGCGCGCAAAGTGATACATCAGCTCCTGGGCCCGCTCCAGCGCGAACGTGGGGATGATCACATTGCCGCCGCGACCGATGGTGGCGTTGATGATGTTGGCCAGTTGCGTTTCGACGTCTCCCGCGTCCGGATGATTGCGGTCGCCATAGGTCGTTTCCATTACCAGGTAGTCGGCTTTGAGCAGCAGCGAGGGATCACGGATGATCGGCTTGTTCCACTGACCGATGTCGCCGGAAAAGACCAGCCGCTGCAGCTTGCCGGCCTCGGTCACTTCCAGCTCGATCATCGCCGAGCCGAGGATGTGCCCGGCGTCGTGAAAAATGGCCTTCACGTTGGGCAGCACCACGGCGGGCTGGTTGTAATGCACCTCGCGAAACAGCGGCAGGCAGCGATCGACGTCGGCATCGACATACAAGGGTTGCTCCGGGAACGGCCCACGGCGGCCTTCCTTCGCGTGCCGTTTTTGTTTGTACTCGGCATCTTCGGTTTGAATTTTGGCGGAATCGCGGAGCATAATCTCCACCAGCGAAGCCGTCGGCCGCGTGCAATGAATGGGGCCCGCAAAGCCCTCCCGCACGAGCTTGGGAATCAG
Source organism: Anatilimnocola sp. (assembly GCA_043744755.1). Lineage (GTDB taxonomy): Bacteria > Planctomycetota > Planctomycetia > Pirellulales > Pirellulaceae > Anatilimnocola. The sequence goes on along the minus strand of JAYTUF010000689.1, from coordinate 15,055 downwards.
CCCGCTGTGATCGATATGCACATGCGTCAGCAGCATCGCATCGACCCGCTCGGCGGGAATCGGGCAAGGATCCCAATTGCGACTCTGAAACTGCCGCTCCTGAAACAGCCCGCAATCGATCAGCAGCTCTCGCCCGTCCGTCTCCAAACAATACCGGCTCCCCGTGACTTGTCGATTCGCGCCGAGGAAATGAAGTTTCATAGGGAGGAGCCAGGGTATCGGGGATCAGGAATCAGGATTCGGGTAGTCAGGAAATCGGATGTTTCGATTAGAGGCTTGCGAACTGATGGCGTCTAGCTGAGTTGGTATCCAGGCTGGTTTTAGCTTAGACTGGACTCTATGGAAACCATTACCCGCAATGTGAAAGACATCGGCACGGAAGATCGCCGCATGCTGGAGTACGTTATTGGTCAAGACTTGGCGGAGCATCAACAGATTATCTTCAACGTCGTGAATCTGGATTTACCCGTGCCGGCTGGCGAGTCGCTGGCAGCCGTTACCGATCAGGATGTTCCGGCCTGGTGGAAAGTTTACGAAGGCTTGGAACAGGCCGAGGTTGATCGCCTCGATCAGGCGATTCGCCAGCGGGCAAATATGACCCGAACTTTTGAGTAGGCCATGGATCTCGCGCTACTGGATACGGATATCCTTTCGGAAGTTATCAAACTCCGAAATGCCAACGTGACGCAGCAGGCCCGCAGGCGCGTCCTCCGCATTGATTGCCGCGATTGGCCACGCCATTTAGACTGAAGGCTTGGTTCCCGCCTGCTGGTTCAATCCCGCGCAAGGATTCTCGCCGTGAAGCTCGCCTCACTCTCCCGCTCGTTGCATTTGTTTGTCGTCGGTTCCCTATTCGCTCCTCTCTCTCTGCAGGCCGCGCCCGCCGGCAAGGTGAGCTTTCAGCGCGATATCAAGCCGCTCCTCACGCATCGTTGCTTCACTTGCCATGGGCCGGACGAAGTGGAACGGAAGGGGGACTTGCGGCTGGATATTCGGGAGGAAGCGCTCAAGGGAGCAATCAAGCCCGGGAATGGGAAGGCCAGTGAGTTGTACGCGCGGATCACGTCGAACGATCCCGAACTAGTGATGCCTTCGCCCGCGGGGAAGAAGCCGCCGGTTAAGCCGGAAGAAGCGGAAATGATCCGTCGCTGGATTGATGAGGGTGCACAGTACGACGCTCACTGGGCCTATGTGCCGGTCGCGCGGCCGGCGTCGCCCGCCATAAAGCAGGCCGCGTGGGCGCGAGGCGAAATCGATCGCTGGATTCTCGCGGCGCAGGAACAGCAGGGCTTGGGGCCTGCCGCTGATGCTGACAAGCGGACCCTGCTGCGGCGGCTTAGTTTCGATCTCACCGGTTTGCCGGCGACGGCGGCGGAGCTTGACGCGTTTGTCAAAGACACTTCGCCCCAAGCGTATGAAAAGGTGGTTGATCGACTGCTGGCCTCCGAGTATTTTGGCGAGCGGATGGCGCTCTACTGGCTGGATGTGGTCCGCTTTGCTGATACGGCCGGCTATCACAGCGACAACCAGCGTGACCTGGCGCCCTACCGCGACTATGTGATCCGCGCTTTCAATCAGAACAAGCGCTTCGATGAGTTCACGCGCGAGCAATTGGCCGGCGATCTGCTGCCCGGCGCGACGAGCGAACAGCGGATTGCCTCGGGCTATAACCGTTTGCTGCAAACCACGGAAGAAGGGGGCGCTCAGGCCAAGGAATACACGGCCAAGTATGTCGCCGACCGCGTGCGGAATACTTCATCCATTTGGATGGCGAGTACGATGGGCTGCTGTGAATGCCACAACCACAAGTTCGACCCCTTCACCGCCCGCGAATTTTACAGCCTGGGTGCCTTCTTCGCCGATGTGAGCGAAACGGCAGTGGGGCGACAGGCACAAACAAAAGTCCCGCTGCCGGAACAGGAACAGCAGCTCAAACAAATCGACGCAGACCTGGCCGTCGCCAGGAGCAAGTTCAATGCGACCACGCCGGAGTTGATTGCGGCCCAGGCGAAATGGGAAACCGAAGCCACTGCCGCCTTGCGTGAATCAGGCAGCACCTGGATCGCAGCGAAGCCCGAGAAGGCGGAATCGTCCGGCGGCGCGAAGCTGGTGGTGAAAGATGATCTTTCGATCCTGAGCACCGGCAAGAACCCGGTCAAGGATGACTACGCGATCACCATTGCCAGCGCCTTGCCGCAGATCACTGCCATTCGTCTCGAAGTCCTGACCGACGATACGCTCACCAATAAAAGCCTCTCGCGCGGCAACGGTAATTTTGTGCTCACGGAAATTGAGATCGAGAAGGTCGCCGCCGACGGCAAAGCGCAACGCTTGAAGGTGGCAGCGGCCGATGCGGACTTCTCGCAAGAGAGTCATCCCGTTGCGCAGGCCATTGATGGAAATGCCGCCACGGGCTGGGCCGGCAATGGTCATGTGGAAGCGAAGTCGCGCACGGCGGCGTTTACACTTGCGGAACCGCTCAAGCTCGCCGCTGATGAACGGCTGCAAATCAGGTTGCTGCATCAATCGCAATATCCGCTGCACAACATTGGCAAGTTCCGTTTGTCACTCACCGCAGCCGATAAACCGACGCTGAGCGGCGGCAGCCTTAGTGCGGAGATCGCAACGATTCTTCAATCTGAACCTGAAAAGCGAACCGCGGCACACAAAGAGAAACTCGCCGCTCACTTCCGCGGCATCGCGCCAGAGCTTAAAACTCAGCGCGACGAAGTCGCCCGCTTGGAACAAGCTCAGAAGGCGCTGACCGATGCCTTTCCTTCCACCCTGGTCTCGACATCGGCCGCGCCGCGGATGGTGCGGATTCTGCCGCGCGGGAATTGGCTGGATGATTCGGGCGAAGTGATGCAGCCCGCGGTGCCCGGCTTTCTGAACAAGAACGCCCCGAAGACGGATGTCAGACAGACTCGGCTGGACCTCGCCAATTGGCTACTCGCCAAGGATCATCCGCTCACCGCGCGGGTTTTTGTCAATCGCGTCTGGAAGCTGTACTTCGGCCGCGGTCTCTGCCGATCACTGGAAGATTTCGGCATGCAAGGCGAGTATCCCACGCATCCCGAACTACTCGATTGGCTGGCGGCGGAGTTCGTCGAGAGTGGCTGGAATGTGAAGCACATCATCAAGTTGATGGTGATGTCGCACGCCTATCAACAGACTTCACAAGTTGGTGCCGTAGCGAAAGAAAAAGACCCGACCAACGTCTATTTCACGCGCCAGAATCGCTGGCGGATCGAAGCCGAAATGGTTCGCGACAACGCCCTCTCCATCAGCGGACTGCTCGTCAAGAAAATCGGCGGCGCGAGCGTCAAGCCTTATCAGCCGGCCGGCTATTGGCAGTATCTCAACTTCCCCAAGCGCGAATGGCAGAACGACACGGGCGAAAGCCAATACCGCCGCGGCTTGTACACTTTCTGGCAGCGCACCTTCATCCACCCCAGCCTGGCCGCCTTTGATGCCCCCAGCCGGGAAGAATGCACCGTGCAGCGCCCCGTTAGCAACACCCCGCAGCAAGCGCTGGTGCTGCTGAATGACCCGACCTATGTCGAGGCCGCGCGAGCGCTCGCGGGGAAGATTGTTGCTTCGAGAGGAAGCGATACCTCCAGTCGCTTGCGTTTCGCATATCAACAAACGCTCCTCCGCAAACCAACCGCGGAGGAGCAAAAACTTCTTAGCGCGTTATTTGATAAGCACCTGGCTCAGTTCAAAGCCGATGAAGCCGCCGCCAAGCAACTCCAAACCGTCGGCGACCTGAAACCCGCCGCGGGGCAAGATGCAGCGGAACTCGCTGCTTGGACGAGCATCGCCCGCGTGCTGCTAAACTTGCATGAGACGATTGTGCGAGAGTGAGTGTGCAGAAGTTTTTCGTGAAGGAGATTGTTTGATGATTGCACATGCTGAAGTGATGCGCGATTTGCATTCGAGCGCGAAGCGCCTGAATTCCGCGGCTGGCGGAATGCGGATGTCGCTGGAGGAGTTTAAGGCCGTTGAAGACTTCGAACTGGGGTTCCGCTACGAGTTAATTCATGGAGTCGTTGTCGTGACACCCTCTCCCGCGCCGTCCCATTTGAACTCGGGTGACGAACTCGGATATCTCTTGCGAATCTATGCAGAGAGCCATCCCAGAGGCGGTTGCTTAAACGCGAATCTTCCCGAGTTTGAAATCGTCACCGCAACCAGCTTGCGCCGACCTGATCGCTGTCTGTGGGTCGGCCTGGATCAAATGCCGGACTTTGATCGCGATGTACCCACGATCGTGGTGGAATTTGTCTCACCGGGCAAAGCCGCCTATGTGCGCGATTATGAAGACAAGCGCGACGAGTATCTGCAATTGGGTTGCCAAGAGTACTGGGTCATCGATCGTTTTCGACGAACCATGACTGTCTTTCGTAAGGAAGTGAAACCTCGCGTACTGAGCGAAGCGGAGACCTTTACGACTGAGTTGCTGCCCGGTTTTGAGTTGCCCCTCAAGAAGCTGCTGGCGGCAGCAGACAAATTCAAGAAATAACGATGAACTAAGTCGCTCTTAGAGAAATGTTATGAATCCAACTATCGCGTCTGACTTTCACTCCCGTCGCACCTTCCTTCGCCACGGCGCTTGCGGCATCGGCTATGCCGCGCTCGCGACGTTGCTCGATCCTTTAGGCGCGGCGTCGCGAACTGCTGCCGCTGCCGAAGCGGCGCGCGATCCGCTGCAATCGCTGGGCGTCTTAAGAAAATTGCATCACGCACCCAAAGCCCAGCGGGTGATCTTTTTAACGATGGCCGGCGGGCCGTCGCATCTCGAAACGCTCGACTACAAGCCCGAGCTGGCCAAGATGCATGGCCAGCCGATGCCCGAGTCGTTCACCAAGGGGCAGCCCATCGCGCAGCTCCAGGGGCAGAAGCTGAATTGTTTCGCTCCGCAGCATCCGTTCAAGAAGTTCGGCGAAAATGGTCAACAACTGGCCGAAATCTTTCCCCAAATGGGAACGCTGGCCGACGAGATTTGCATCGTCAACTCGCTCCGCACGCAGGCGATCAATCACGATCCCGCCCACACCTTTTTCAACACCGGCACCACGATCAGCGGCCGTCCCGCGATGGGGTCGTGGCTGACGTATGGCCTGGGCGCCGTCACGCAGAACCTGCCCGGCTTTGTCGTGCTCACTTCCACCGGCAAGTTCGGGCAGGCGCAGCCCATCGCTTCGCGGCAATGGCATAGCGGGTTTTTGCCCAGTCGTTTTCAAGGCGTTGAGATGCGCGGCAAGGGCGATCCCGTGCTGTATGTGAATCGCCCCAGCGGCGTCTCGCCCACGCAGCAGCAGGATGTCGTCGAAGCCGCGGCGCAGCTCAATCAACTGCACAACCAGATCGTCGATGATCCCGAAATCGCCACCCGCATTGCCCAGTACGAACTGGCTTTCAAGATGCAAACCAGCGTGCCCGAGCTGATGGATGTTTCCGATGAACCGCAAGCCGTGCTTGACGCTTATGGCACCAAGGGGGGCGATGGCACGTTCGCAGCCAACTGCCTGCTCTCCCGCCGGCTCGCGGAACGGGGCGTGCGGTTCATTCAGCTTTATCATCGCGACTGGGATCATCACGGCGGCGTGAAGGACCAAATCGCCGGCACCGCGAAGGAGGTCGATGGTCCTTGCGCCGCCCTCATCAACGATCTGAAAGCTCGCGATCTGCTCAAGGACACGCTTATTGTTTGGACCGGAGAGTTTGGCCGCACGCCGATGGCCCAGGGGAACGGCCGCGACCATCACATCAAGGGCTTCTCCATGTGGCTCTGCGGCGGCGGCATCAAGGGCGGCATCACTTACGGCAAGACGGACGAGCTCGGCTACAACGCCGTCGAGAACATCGTGGAAGTCCACGACATGCACGCCACGCTGCTGCACCTCTTGGGCGTCGATCACGAACGCCTGACCTATCTCTACCAAGGCCGCGACTTCCGTTTGACCGACGTGCATGGGCATGTGGTGAAGGACATTCTGGCGTGACCGGCCCCAGAGTCGCCTTTCGCTCCGCGAAAGGACGTGCTTTCGCGGAGCGAAAGCCGACAATGGACTATGCTATTCTTGCAGAGTTATCCCTGAGGAGCCGCCAGGTCCATTCTCGAACGATTATCCGATTTATGCACATTCGTCTGCCTGTGATTGCTGCTTGGATTAGCCTGTTGTTGGTCGCCCCAGTCGCTGGCCAGAATCCGTCGCTCAACGGTTATCTCAACCACGAGCAGATTTCGGCGGCCATCAACAAATTGGACGACAGCGAATTGGCCGCGGTACGTTCGCTGGGCAAGAGCGCCGGCGGCCGTGAGGTTTGGCTGATTACGATTTCGCAGGGGAAGGCCGAAAACAAGCCGGCAATTGCGATCGTCGGCAATGTACAAGGAAGTCACCTCGTCGGCGGCGAGCTCGCGCTGCGGATGGCACAGCAGCTCGTGGAGAAGGCTGACAAAGATGAGGGCGTGAAGAAGCTGCTGGAGCAGGTCACGCTCTACATTATTCCGCGGCCCGATCCCGATACGAGCGAGAAGTGCTTTGCGAAGCCATATCGTTTGCCCGCGGGAAACGATCGGAAGACCGACGACGACCGCGATTTCGCTTTCGGCGAAGATCCCGCGAACGATCTCAACGACGATGGCTTCATCACGCAATTGCGGATTGAAGATCCCGCCGGCACGCTGATCCCGCATCCCGATGACGACCGCGTGCTGATCACTGCTGATCCCAAGAAGAACGAGCGGGGCAAGTATCGCGTGCTGACCGAAGGGATCGACGACGACCACGACGAGCAATGGAACGAAGACGCCGGCGATGGCGTGGCCTTCGACCGCAACTTCACGTTTGGCTACAAACCGTTCACAGCACACACGGGCCCGAACGCGGTCTCGGAACCCGAGTGCCGGGCGGTCGCCGATTTTCTGTTCGACCGGACGAACATCGCGGCGGTCTTCACCTTTTCAACGGATGACAACCTGTTCCATCCTTGGAAGCCCAATTCGCAAACCGAGAAAGAGCGGATTCGCAAGAACATCCTCGGCAGCGACGCAACCGCCGTCGATTTCATCGCCGAAGCCTATCGCAAAACGCACGGCGGCGCCGATGCACCTTCGCCACCCGATCCCAACGGCGCGTTCAGCCGCTGGGCCTATTTTCACTATGGTCGCTGGTCGCTAAATGCCCGGGCCTGGTGGGTGCCGAAGTCTGCACCCGAGAAGAAGGAAGCTGCCAAGGACGACGAGAAGAAAGAAGACAAGAAAGACGAAAAAAAGCCCTCCGGCGAGAAGCGGGGCAGCGAGCAAATCAACTTGTTGCATTGGCTGGCCGCGAACAAGATCGAGGGCTTTGTCGAGTGGAAAGAAATCAAGCATCCCGATTTTCCGGATCAAAAGGTCGAGGTCGGCGGTTTTAAGCCACTGGTCGATCTCAATCCGCCGGCCGCGGAACTCGATAAGTTGGCCGAGAAACACCGCACGTTCATCGAGCAATTGCCAACGTGGCTGCCGAAGCTCGAACTGCGCGATGCCAAAGCGGTGTCGCTCGGCGGCGGTGTGTTTCGCTTTACGGTGACGGCTGCCAACACGGGCTATCTGCCCACGATGCCGGAGATGGCCTCCGTCAACGGCGCTGCGCATCCGCTGCAGATGCAAGTCGATCTGCCCAAGGAAGCAATCCTGCTGCAAGGCACTCCGCGTTCGCAAGTCAATCGCCTCGCGGGCCTCACCGGCAAGACGGAACGCACCTGGCTTGTGCGGTTTCCGAAAGAGACGCCCGGCCAAATTAAGCTCCGTTTGTGGGCACCGGCGGTTGGTGAAGCGACGGCCACGATTGAACTAAAAGAGTAACAACATGACGCAGCGCACGAAGGATCGCGAATTCAACAACTTGCGGATTTCGCCCCCACCGAGCTTGTCTCGGTGGAGCGGTGATTTTGCACCAGGCGCGGGCATCCACACCACCCGCCACCACCGGCCTCGTGCCGGTGGAGCGAATGATTGTAGCGCTGGAATCATCTGCTCCACCGACGCAAGGTCGGTGGGGGCAAGAGATATGTCCGCGACGTCGCTAGTGCAAAATCACTTCACCACCGACACGAGGTCGGTGGGGTCCGGAATCCCAGCGCTCGTTGCAGTTCTGTCGCTCTTGATTATCAGCAGCGCCTTCGCCCAAGAACCCGCGAAGCCCAAAGAGAAAACTCCCTATCAATCCATCGGCACGCCCACGTCGCCCAAGGTTCTCGCGCATTGGAATCGTTATCACGATTACACCGAGAGCACCAAGCTTTTGCACGATCTGGCCCAGGCGTACCCCGAGTACGCGAAGCTCCAGTCACTGGGCACCACCTATGGCAAGCGCGAGATGTGGGTGCTGACGGTCACCAACTTTGCCAAGGGGGACGACCAAAGCCGCCCCGCGATGTGGATCGATGGGGCCATTCATGCGAACGAGATTCAAGCCAGCGAAGTGGTCCTGTATACCGCTTGGACGCTGCTCGAAATGCGCGGCGAGAACGCGATGATCCAGAAGCTGCTCGATGAGCGGGTCTTCTTTCTGATGCCCATGATGAGTCCCGACTCGCGCGATGCCCACTTCTATGAACCGAACACCACGCACTCGCCCCGCACGGGGCAGCGGCCCGTCGATGATGACAAGGATGGCCTGGTTGACGAAGATGGCCCGGACGATCTCGATGGCGACGGCAGCATCACGCTGATGCGGGTTCGCGATAAGAACGGCCGGTACAAGCCGCACGCCGATCATCCGAACCTGCTCGTGCAAGTGAAGGACGGCGAGAAGGGGGAGTTCACGATTCTCGGCCCCGAGGGGAAGGACAACGATGGCGATGGCCGAGTGAATGAAGATGGCGACGGCTCGTACGATCCTAATCGCGATTGGGGTTGGAACTGGCAGCCCGATTACATTCAAAGCGGGGCCCATCGCTATCCCTATTCGATCCTGGAGAATCGCTACGTGGCCGACTTCATCGCCACGCGGCCAAACATCGCGGGGGCCCAGTCGTATCACAACGCGGGTGGCATGATCCTCCGCGGGCCGGGTTCCAAGGAGGACAGCTTTGAAGGTTCCGACCTGCGGATTTATGACGTGCTGGGCAAGCGGGCGGAGCAGATGCTGCCCGGCTATCGTTACATGAACATCGCCAACGACCTGTACGAAGTCTGGGGCGGCGAGGTTGATTGGCTCCATCAAAACCGGGGCGTCTGGACGTTCACCAACGAACTGTTCACACCGTTCAACTACTTCCGCACGCCCGGCCACGAAGGCTTTTTCGGCAGCAGCGAAGTGCAGCACCTGTTCGACAAATACTTGCTCCTCGGCGACGGGTTCTCGCCGTGGAAGGAAGTCGAGCATCCGCAATATGGCAAGGTCGAAGTCGGCGGCATGCGGAAGAACTGGGTCCGCCAGCCGCCGTCGTTCCTGCTTGAAGAAGAATGCCACCGCAACATGGCCTTCACGCTTTATCACGCGGACCAGCTGCCACTCGTGGCGATTCAATCGATCAGCACGAAAGACCTGGGAAACGGCCTGCTCGAAGTTACCGCCGTGATCGAGAACCCCAAGCTGGTGCCGACGCACTCGGCCGCCGATGTCAGCCGGAAGATCACACCGCCGGACGTTGTCGAGATCAGCGGCAAGAACGTGAAGAAGGTGCTGCTCGCGCTGCACAGCAACGAGCCATTCTTCCGGCAGCCTCAAGAACAAAAACGCGACCCCGCGAAACTGAAACTCGATGCCCTGGGCAGCTACAGCGTGAAGCACGTCCGCTGGCTGATCGAAGGAGCGGGCCCGTTGGAAGTGACCGTGAAGAGCGCGAAAGGCGGCCAGGCGAGTAAAGGTAGCCCGACGCGTTAGCGAGGACGGGCTTCGAGAAGACTCGAGATGTGCCGATCGTGCAAAATGGTTCGTTTCCTGGCGGCACTCCCTTGCTTACGCGGCGGGCTACCTTAGAGAATAGGCTGCTCCGCCTCTCTCTCCTCCGGTCGCTTTACTGGGAGCACAACATGCAACGTCGCGACTTCATCGAACAATCCTTGGCCGCGGGCATTGTCTTCGCCGGCACCGTTCATCTGGCCAATCCCCGCCCGGCGTTCGCACTCGCCAACGACAAAATCTCGATCGGCATGGTCGGCGTAAAAGGACGCGGCGGCAGTGTGCTCTCCACGTTCGCTTCGCTGCCCGAAGTCGATGTGAAATATGTCTGCGATCTCGACGAGAACGTACTCGCGGCACGTGTCGCCGGCGTCGAGAAGCAGACGGGCCGCAAGCCGCAGGCGATCAAGGATTATCGCGTCGCCCTGGATGACAAAACGCTCGATGCCCTGGTCATCGGCACGCCCGATCATTGGCACGCCCTCCCCACGATTCATGCCTGCCAGGCCAAGAAAGATGTGTACGTCGAGAAGCCCGATGGCCACAACATCCTCGAAGGGCAGACGATGGTCGCCGCGCAAAAGAAGCACAGCCGCGTGGTGCAGATGGGGACGCAAGCCCGCACGGGGCCGCACTTGCTCAGCTTGATGGACTATCTCAAGACGGGCGCGCTCGGCAAGGTGCGCTTCGCCAAGGCTTGGGAAAGTGCCAAGCAAGGGAGCATCGGTCATGCGGCTGATCGCGCGGCGCCCGCTGGCATCGACTACAACACCTGGCTGGGCAGCGCCCCGCTGCGACCCTTCAACCCGATGCGGTTCCACGGCAACTGGCGGTGGTTCTTTGATTATGGCACTGGCGATCTTGGCAACGACGGCGTGCATCGGCTCGATATGGCCCGCTGGGCGCTGACCGCCGCTGCGGCTGCCAAGGGAGAGAAGGTGCCCGAGATGCCGCGGGCTATCTCGTCCCTCGGCGGCAAGTATTATTTCGACGACGACCAGGAATGGCCGGACACGCTGATGACCACTTACGATTTCGCCGGCGGCTATCTGCTGACGTATGAAATGCGGGTCTGGAATTCGTACCCGCTGCACGAAGAAAGTGAAGGGGCCGCCGTCTACGGCGACGCCGGCTTCGTGATCATTGGCAACGACCGCTGGCGAGCCTTCGACGCGAAGGGCAAACCGGTGAAAGAAGACAAAGCCGGCTACAACGACGTCGGCCACGCGAAGAACTTTTTAGACTGCATGCGCTCGCGGCAAAAGACCACCGCCGACTTAGAAACCGTCGGTCACCCGTCGAGCTTGCTTTGTCACCTAGGCAACGCCGCCTGGCGCGCGGGACGGACGCTCAAGTTTGATAAGGAGACTTATACGTTCGTGGGCGACAGCGATGCGAATCAGTATTTGACCAGGGCTGAATATCGGAAGCCGTTCTTGTTGCCGAAGTTGAGTGAAGTTTGAGACTACCGTATGCTGGTCGCATGCCTACGAAGCCGATGGCACATTGGTTGGTCTTTGCCACGTCGCTTGCAAAACTTTTTGCCAGCGGCGGAGGCGGTCGCAGGACTGCTCGACCACGCAGAACAGGTCCGCCTTATTCAGCGGCTTAACTAAATAGTCGGCAGCGCCCGCTTCAATGGCCTGAGCGATGGAATCCCAGTTCGAATGGGCCGTCATGAAGATGACCTGCGTCCAGGCATTCCGCGCTTTGGCGAAGCGGAGCATTTCCATCCCGCTCATGCCCGGCATCTGCACATCGGAGATGAGCAGGTCGCAGCCGTCTTCATCAATGGCCAGGCATGCCTGTTGCGGGTCGTTGAACGAGCTTATGGAATGCGTCGCAGTGAGATTACAACGCAGATAATGCTCTACGAGGCGCGTGATGGCCGGATCATCATCGACCAGGATCAGATTGAGTTTGCGCGTGGCGGCCATGTGATGCTGATATTCGCCGAGGAAAACAGTTGACTGCTCGTCGTTGCCGGCGGGCTTGCGAAAAAGCCTACAACGCGATCTGGCATGAATCCGCCAACTTCACTTGGCTGAACCGGCGATTGCGACAAATCACGGCTCAAGTTGTTCTATGTGAATGAGTTACGCTGATCGTTCAAATCATTCTGGTAAGGCCCACCCGGCACGATTAGGGGTGCCTGTTTTTCGCTCTACTCCCTTATGCCAGAATGGGTTACACTTCCTCGCCAAGGCCGCAAGATCGCGGCCGTAGCCTACGGAGGGGGCGTTCATGTTTGCAAGGAGTGCAGACCCGGCTTGTCGTAAGGGAGGGTGCTGCGCGCATTGGTTGTGCGGGCTACCGCTCTGGTTGTGCGGGCTGCTGATGACCTTTGCGTCTGTCGCGTTTTCGGCGCCTCCTGCGGACTCTTCCAATCCTTCATTTCTCGACGACGCCGAACTGACTTGCGTCCAATTCATCAATGCCGATCGTGGCTGGGCGATTGGCGACCGCGGCTGCATCTGGCACACGCGGGATGGCGGCCGAACTTGGAAGCTGCAGACCTCGCCGGTCGCTTGTCGGTGGGAAGCGGTGCAGTTTCTGGATGAAGTCAATGGCTGGGTGGTGGGCTCACTCACGCAACCCCATTCGCATCTGACGAAGGCCGTGCTCCTGAAGACGCGCGACGGCGGTCAGCAGTGGACCGTAGTTCGCACCGATACACTGCCGGGACTACGCGGCGTGAAGTTCTTTGACGCCAAGAATGGTTGGGTCTGGGGCGATGCTTCGGGTCTCTACCCCAGCGGCGTGTTTCGCACGAACGACGGCGGACAAAGTTGGACGCCGATCTCCAAAGGCAATACGAGCGGCTGGATCGCGGGCGACTTTCGCGATCATCGCAGCGGAGCCGTCGCGGGACAGGCGAGCGAGCTGGGTCTCGTCGCGGGCGTGGAGATTCGACCTTCGCGAACCACCGATTTGGGTTTGCGATACCTGCGCCAATTGAAACTCACGGCAGGCACCGGCGGCTGGCTCGTCGGCGACGGCGGCCTGGCCCTGACGACGAACGATAGCGGTTTCACTTGGACAGCGCCCACGGGCGCACTACCGGCTGCTGCCACGCATTTCGATTTCCGCGCACTGGCTGTCTCTGGCACGCATTGCTGGATCGCCGGTTCGCCGGGCACGCTAGTCTTTCATTCCGCCGATAGCGGCCAGACCTGGCAGACGCAGCGGACCGAACAATTCGCGCCGCTCAAGTCGCTTTCGTTCCTCGACGAAAATCGCGGCTGGGCCGTCGGCGCTTTCGGCACGATCTTGGGCACGCGCGATGGCGGACAGACCTGGCGGCCACAACGCAACGGCGGCACGCGGGCGGCCTTGCTCGGCGTCTTCAGCCAGCCGCAACGGATTCCCTGGGAAGTGCTGGCTGCGAACGCGGGGAACGACGGCTATCTGAGCATCTGCGAAATTCTTGGCCGGCAGGATCGTGACGGCCAATCCACAGCACAGTCATCGCTGCCGCTGCGAACGCACGACGCTGTCGTTGCCGTTGGCGCGAGCGGAGCGGATACGTCGTGGCAATTTCCGCTGCGGGCCAGTGGCTCCGCGCAAACGACTGCGTCGGTGCTGGCCTACTGGAACGAGTTCAGCGATGGTCAGGCCACCCGCAACGCGACGGCCCATCTCGTCCGCCGCATTCGCACCTGGCGACCCGAAGTGATTGTAACCGAAGACATCAGCCCCCGTGGCGATAATCCCCTCGCGCACATCACCAATCAATTGGTTCTCGCCGCCGTGCAGCAGGCCGCCGATGCCACGTTTGCTTCCGAACAAATCAGCCAGGCCGGGCTGGAACCGTGGAAGGTGAAGAAGGTCTACAGCGTGCAAACCGGCAGTCGGACCGGCATGGTCACGCTCTCGCCCGCTCAATGGGCGCCGCGACTGGGCGGCTCGATTGGTGAATATGCTCAGCACGGCAGCGGCCTGATCAATGCGGAATATGAACGGGGTCCGGCGCAGATCAGTCTGTCACTGCTGCTCGATCATTTGCCGCAGCAAACAGGCCGGCGCGATCTGTTCAGCGGCATTGCACTCATCGCCGGCGGTGAAGCACGGCGAGAACTGCCGGAAGTGGTGCAAGAAAATCTCGAAGCCCTCAGTCGTGCCGCGCAAAAGCGGCACAACGTGCAGCAGTTGCTAACGCAAGCCGATAACAACGATCCCGCTAGTGCTGGCTGGCTGGGACAGGTCGATGATTTGACCAAGGGACTTTCCGCGCAAAGTGCGGGCGAAGTGCTGTTTCAACTCGCTCAGAAGTATCAGCAAGCGGGACGAACGCAAGCGGCCACCGATGCCTTGCAAATCCTGCTCGACCGACATCCGCAACATCCGCTGGCCGACCGCGCCGCCGTGGTGCTTATTCAGCACTACGTCAGCAGTGAGATTGCCTGGCGCGATCGCCGCAGCACCAGTTACGAGGTGAAGCTCGCGACAGCGACGACGCCTTTTGAGGAAGCACCCGAGAACATTGTGGCGCCGGGGAAGAAACCTCTGCCCCGCGCCAACGGTCCGCTCACAACGCGGACCACGGGCGATTCGCAGCGAACGACTGCCGCGCCCGATGCAGCGCCGGCCGAACGCGCCGCCCGCGCGATCGAAATCGGCAAGCTGCTCGAAAAGACACGCCCCGCCCTCCATGCCGATCCGAGCGTCCGCTTTCCTCTCGCCGTTGCACATCGCGTCAGCGGTAACGACCGCCAGGCCGAAAGACTGCTCGAGCCGCTGACGAACCTGGGCGAGCAGAACCCTTGGTCGCAAGCCGTCGCGGCCGAACACTGGCGGCGGCACACGAATGGCCTGCCGCCGAAGAAGTTGGTCACTTGTGTGAATGCCAGTTCGCGTCCCAACCTTGATGGCCGGCTCGATGAGCCGCTTTGGCGATCTGCCAAGCCCATCATGCTCCGCACGCAGGCTCAGGACGACGATGCCTGGCCCGCGGTGGTTGTCGCCGCGCGGGACAAGGAGTTTCTCTACCTGGCCATCAGTTGCGCGAAAGCGCCTGGAGTGAAATACACCGCCGATGATCGTCCTCGCCCGCGTGACAGTGACCTGACCGGCTTCGACCACGTGCAGATTCATCTCGACGTTGATCGCGATTACAGCACCTGCTATTCGCTATCCATCGACAGCCGCGGCTACAC
>JAYTUF010000688.1:0-18038 GCA_043744755.1 Anatilimnocola sp. | reverse complement strand
CTGCCGAGCCGCCCTCCTCCATCGCAACGGGGCGTGGCGACATCAAGCCCGCTTCCCGGCTCGGCAGGAGCCTCGCCCTCCCAATCACGGGGCGCGGGTAAGACGATGCCGCTATAGCGTCACGCCCACGGCGGCGGCGCGGCGGCGGAGGCCGTATTGAAAGTAGAAGAAGGGAAAATCGGGCCGCTGCTCGACCGCCCAGCGATAGGTGCTGAGGACCAGGTCAGTCTTCAGTTTCTTCTGATCGACTAACACGACCACGCTTTCGACAAACGCAAATTCTTCCGGCCGGCGGCACTTCAGCCCGGCCTTCAAGCGGTCCGTCAGCGTGATTTGCTTCTCGGCACGAGTCAGCTGCGCTCCGAATGCCAATGTTAGCAAAGCAACGAAGGACGCCAGCCAATTTCGACGGTGCATGATCCGATCCTCGGCGCGCGGATAAAGACATTCCAGCCAGTGTAGGTCCGGTAGTTACCGAAATTCCGCGGCCTGGGCAAGATGTGTTTGGTTGCGTATTCTCAAGGCTCTGGAATTGCTGGCAAGGCAATAGCGGACACGATGACAAGCAAGCAACTGGCAGCGGCGATTGGCGTATTCGGACTGGCCGTCATCGGCAGCGGCCTGATTCGCTACTTGACCACGCCCGGCGGTGAGAACGGCTTGTACTTCGGGCTGGTAATGGGCGGACTCGCGGTCGTCGGAGCGCGGCTCGCCGCCTTGAATCAGATGCTGGCTGGACGAATCGTGGGCGGCCTGGCGGTCGCCTTCGTCTGCCTCTGGTTCGGCTATGATTTGTACAAGGATTCGCAGGCCGCCAATTTCGTGTTCGGCTCGGCCGAGGTGCGGAAAGTGATTGTGCTGGCGCTGGGTGCGCTGACAGCCGCGGCTCTATTTTTGCCGCTGGCGGCAAGAAAATAGAAAGTTCTCTCGCGACACTTCCTCGCTTACGCGGCGGGCTTCCTGCGGCTTCGCCCCGCCTGGCTAACTAACGGGGCTTTTTCTTAGTCAGGCCTTTGGAATCGCTTTTCTTCGCGAGGGGCTTGGCGGCGTCGGGCTTGGGTTTGTCCTTCGGCTTATCGCGGGCCGCTTCTTTGCTAGGCTCTTTGGGTTTCGGCGCAGGGACTGCGGGCTTGCTGGCCTGGGGAGCCTTCAAGGCGTGCTTGTTGACTGGCTTTTCGGCAATCGGTCTGTCTTTGGACTTCTCTGGAGCTTTGCCGACGGGCTTGCCTTTGTCAGAACTGCTCTTGCCCGCATCCTTGCCCCCCTTGCCGCCTTTGCCATCAACGGGCGGCTTGGGCACTGGCGTGGGAACGGGGAGCTCGAAGGGCTTCTTCTCGCGGATGACTGGCAGCTTGGCGAAGGCTTCACGAATGGCAATTCGCTTTTCGAGCCGTTCTTTGTACTGTGAATCGATCTCGGCCAAGATCGCGCGGAGCTTGCTCGAACCGGGTGAGGCCGACAGATCGGCGCCCAGTTGATGAATCAGCGAGCCGAACTCGATGCCTTTGTTCTTGGGGATGGCCCGTTCGGCGCCTGGGACCTGCCCCTTCTCGGCTTCCTGATCGGTAATCACGCCCACGGCATAGAGCGCATCGACCGCGCCGTTGTTGACGGGAATTGAATGCCCGCCCAGTGCGTGCTGCACGACATAAGCCCGCACGAAGGCCGACGAGCCGACGATCTTTTCGAGATCCTTTTCGGCTTTGCCCAGGTTTTGTTTCTGCAGCGGATCGAGATCAAACGTGTAGCTGGCTTCGAAGACCGATTGCAGCGACTTCTTGATCCGCGTGGCAGCGGCCGAGGCATCGGGAATGCTGGTCATCACCTCGGACAACTCGGTGGTCGTGGTGACGCGGACCTCGTTCCAATCGAAGAATAGCTCCTTCAGTTTGGCAAAGGCTTCATCGGCCGCTTCGACGCGGGCGTTCTCCAGGCAGCAGGCATACAGCAAATGCTCCAGCACGTTCCGCTCGGCCGGCGGCACCGCGGGCTTGTAGTGCTTTTTGAGAATCTTGTGAACTTTGCCCAGGATTGCTGCGCGATTGGGACCTGTCATGCCTGCCTCAGCCATCAATCAGAAGTGGTCGGTCGGGTGTTTGTGCGGTGGTGTTGAATCGGACTGTAGCTGAATTCGCCAGAATTCAGGTGCCGCGATAAGCCTGAATTCTGGCGAATTCAGCTACTCTCGGAGGCGTCGTCTGTCTGCAGATCAGAAAGCTCGGGTGGTGCCGCCGGTTTCTCGGCGGGCAACACTTCCTTGAGGATGCGAGCGATTTCCAGCGAGTGCTTCACGCCTTTGTCGATGACAAAATTCAGCCGCGGCGTGTACCGCGAATCGATCCGATCAGCGATCAAGCTTTGCAAAAAGCCGGCGCTGTTCTGCAGACCGCGGACGGCGAGCGTCTCTTGCTTTTCGTCTCCCATGATCGAGACCATGACCTTGGCCGACTTCATATCGGGGGCCATCTCGACCTGCGTGACGGTCACGTTCTGCACGCGGGGGTCGCGCAGCTCGGTCAAAATGGCCATGCTGACCACTTCGCGAACGGCTTCGGCGGCTTTCAATAAACGGCGAGTGGTCATGCGGTCGAAATCACCAAACGAGATGCAAGGTCAGCAACCAGGAACGTAGCAGAGGACATACGGCACATTACAAAGTACGAGCCACTTCCTCGATGCGATACGCTTCCAGCACGTCGCCTTCTTTGATGTCGTTGAAGTTCTGCAACTTGATGCCGCATTCCATGCCGCGGCTGACTTCCTTCACGTCGTCTTTCTCCCGGCGGAGCGTATCGATGCCGTAATCGCCGATAGTCCGATTCTCGCGATTGACACGCACGCGGCAGCCACGCTCGATGGCGCCTTGAATGACCTGGCAACCGGCGACCGTGCCCACGCGGCTGATCGAGAAGGCCTGTTTGACGAGAGCCCGGCCCAATTCGACCACGCGCTCTTCGGGCTTGAGCCTGCCTTCGAGGATGGCTTTGATGTCGTCGGTCAGTTTGTAGATAATGTCGTAGCGGCGAATTTCGACGCCCCGATCATCGGCCAGGCCGCGGGCGTTTTCATCGGGAATGACATTGAAGCCGACAATCACCGCGTCGGAAGCGTGAGCCAACGTGACGTCCGCAACCGTGATGCCGCCGACCGAAGCTTGCAGCACCCTAATCTTCACCTCTGGATGCTCGAACTTGCCGAGTTCCTTGAGAATGGCTTCGATCGAACCGCGCACATCGGCGCGGATGATGAGGTTGAGCGTCGAAATATCGGCCGATTCATGCAGCCGACCTTCGGACAGCCGCTTCTGGAAATCGTCGAACGAAACCTTGATGGTGCCGCCGGAAAGCGACGTTTGCCGAGTCTGCGAAGCGCGGCGATTGGCCAGCTCGCGAGCCTCGGTAATATCTTGCAGCACATAGAACCGATCGCCCGCTTCGGGCGCGGTATCCAGACCGGTGACATTCACCGGTGTGCTGGGACCGGCCGCTTCGACTTCTTCGCGAGGACGGAGCGTGTCGTACATTGCTTTGACGCGGCCATGACCGGCACCGCAGACGATGATATCGCCTTCGCGGAGCGTGCCGTTCTGCACCATCAGCTTGGCGATCACGCCGCGGCCCGGTTCTTGTTCCGCTTCCATGCACATGCCGGTCGCGGCCCGGTTGGGATTGGCTTTGAACTCGTGCAGTTCGGCCGTCACCAGGAGCGTTTGGAGCAGCTCTTCGATCCCTTCGCCCGTGATCGCACTAGTGCGGATGACTTCGACATCGCCGCCCCACTCGCTGGGGAGCAACCCGGCCGTGGCCAGTTGCTGGAGCACGCGCTCGGGGTTAGCACCGGGGAGATCGATCTTGTTCATCGCCACCACGATCGGCACTTCGGCGGCCTTGGCATGGCTGATCGCTTCTTCGGTCTGCGGCATGACACCGTCATCGGCGGCGACCACCAGCACGGCAATATCCGTGACGTTGGCACCGCGAGCACGCATCTCGGTGAAGGCTTCGTGACCGGGAGTATCGACGAAGGCCACGCGACGGCCATCGGCGGTCGGAATGGAATACGCGCGGATGTGCTGCGTAATGCCGCCTGCTTCGCCGGAGACGACGTTGATGCCGATGATCTTATCGAGCAACGACGTCTTGCCGTGATCGACGTGACCCAGCACGGTAACAATCGGCCAGCGCGGCTCGAGCGCGGCTTCGTCATCTTCCGTATCGAACTGCTGAGCCAGCACTTCTTCGGGTGAAGGTGGCTGGCGGATGGTGATATCGACGCCGACTTCGTTCGCGAGAATTTCGACGAATTCTTCAGGGACCATGGAGTTGATACTGGCCATGATCTTGTTGTTCATCAGAGCGCGCAAGACCAGGGCCTTGCTGATGCCGGTCTGTTCGCAGAAATCGCGAACGCTGATTGGCAGGACCAGTTCGACCTTTTCTTTGCGCGGGGCAGTGGGCCCGCCGTGCTTGCGGGTCCGAACCAGCGTGCTGCGACGCCGGAAGGATGAATCGTCATCCTCACCACCGACGCGCGGCTTACTGCGATTGGTGCGTTGATTCTGGCGTTGTGCACGGACGGAACCGATATCGCCCAGTCCAAATTCGCCTTCGCCCGGTTTGCCTTTGCCGCGGCCACCCTTGCCGGCGCCACTCTCGGCGGCGATTGGCGTTGTGCCCGGTTTGCGAGCGTCGCCCAGTTCGCGACTCTTCCGCTCGGCATGGGCCCGTTCAGCGGCCTGCTTCAGAGGCGCGGCGGTGGCTTTTTTGTCCTTCAAGGCTTCGGTCGGAATCCGCATGACCGGCTTCTGAGCCGTCGGCTCCGCAGCGCGCGCGACGGGCTGCGGCTGCCTGACTTCCGGCATGGCGGCAAAGCGGCTGACGGGCGATCGCTTGTCGGGAGCCTTGATTCCTGGTTTGGCTTCTTCCTCGCCAGCTTCTTTCTTCTTAGCGGCGGCGCCAATGACGCGAATTGCTCCGCGACGACCCGGCGACAGAGGATCACCGCGCTGCGGCATCGCCGAGTGAGGCGCGGTAGAAGGCGTTGTTGGTGCCGGCGTGGAAAACGACTTGGCGTGACCATGCGCACTGACGGTCGGCGGCGCTGTGGGCGGAGCTTCCGGCGGCGAAGTCGCAGGAGCGGCTTTGCCGATTGGAGTGGGCACAGTGACGACTGGTTCGGCGACAATTGATTCTTCCGGCGCAACTGCCGGGGCTTTTGCAACCGGCAAAGTAGCTGGCGCCTTGGCAACCGGTGCGGGCTGCTTCACCGCGGGCGGCTGATGCACCTCCGGCCTGATTTCAGCGACCAAGACCGGCGGCTCTTCAAGCGCGACTGCGGTCGAATCATCAAAGCGAAACGATTCGGCAGCCGGTGCCATTTCCGGGCGCGAGCGAACCGAGACCGGACGCGGCGGAGGCGTGAGCGTGGTGGTGGAAACCGGCGCGGACAGAACCGCTTTGACATTGACCGTAGGAGCAGCCGAGGCAGAGGCTGGCGTGGGCCGCTTGGCGGCGTGCCCGTCGAGATACGCCTTCAGCTTGACGACTTCTTCATCTTCCAGACTGGCCAGCGCCGACCCTTTACCGGGGATTCCTGCCTTGGTGCAGAGATCCACGAGGTCCTTGCTGTCCAGCTTCAAATCTTTAGCTAAAGCGTATATCCGTGTGGGCACATTGCCCTCCTCAGGCCGACTGGGCGCGCGTTGGAGTTGTTTCGCGCCAAGTAGGCGGTGTTCCGCAGGTCAAATCATAAACGCATCTCCTCGACAACCACCCAGCCGACAGACGCAGGGGGATTGCCTAAGTCCGGGCAGCGAATAGTGGATGAAAAACATCGGCCCTTGCCTAATGCAAGCCAAGCCCAATGAAGACAGTCACCCACTCGCCACCGAGCAAAACAGCACACGACGCCAGCCAAAGCCGCACTTCGGGCTATCCGCAGATTGGGAGTGACTCGTGAACTTACCCTATTCCTGTCAAGTTGACCAGTTGGTCCGACCGATTTTTTCGCATAATCGGACGAATCGGCAGGTCGCGCCCGTTGCCCTCTCACGCCTAAGTGAAGAGTGGCACCTCCAACAAAGTCCCGCCGATCCGCTAGACAAACAGCTCTGCAATGGGCTGACCGCCATCGGTGATGGGCACCGGGCGGTCGCCGGCATAAAGCTCGTGGTGCGGATCGATGCCCAGCGACCAGCAAATGGTCGCGTGAAAATCGGGAATCGACACAGGGCGGTCGACGATCTTCATCGCCAGTTCGTCCGTCGTGCCGATGGTCAGGCCGTTCTTCAAGCCGCCGCCGGCCAGGACCATGCTATACGACTTGCTGTGATGCCCGCGTCCGCCGCCGCCGTCGAACGCGGCAGGGCGGCCAAACTCGGTCGCCACGACAATCAGCGTCTTGTCGAGCAGCTTTTTCTGTTCGAGATCTTCGACGAGCGTGGCTAGAGCATGATCGAGCTCGACAATCAACTCATGCTGCTTGGCCATCCCCTGGTTGTGAACATCCCAGCCGGTCCCGTTGAGAAAATTGAGGTTGTGCGAGACCTCGACGAAGCGCACGCCGGCTTCGGTCAACCGCCGCGCGAGCAGACATCGCTGTCCGAATTCGCCGCCATACCGATTGCGGAGCGCTGCGGGTTCGTTCGCCAGCTCAAACACCCGGCCAAACTGCGGCCCGGCCAGCTTCAGCATTTCTTCAATCGTTGCGTCGTAGTTCTTGATCGTTTCGTCGGTCTTGGCTGCGTCAAACTGGCTGCGAACTTCGGCCAGCAACTTCTCCCGCCGCTGTTGCCGCTGCGCAGAAATTTCGGCGGGGCGCGAGAGACCGACCGGGCCGCTGCGGGTGTCGGTGAGATAGATATAGCCATGTTTCGCGCCCAGAAAGCCCGGGCCGCGGGTCACATTCGGATAACCGATCAGCACATAGGCAGGCACGCCGTCACCGGCGGCGCCGCGTTCATGGGCGACAATGGAACCAATCGATGGATAGACCACCGTTCCCGCCGTCGGCCGGCCGGTATGCACGCGATTGGTCGCTGCGGCGTGCTCGTCGATTACTTCATGATGCACCGAGCGGACGATATTCATCCGGTCCAGCACTGACGCACACCGAGGCAAGTATTCGCAAACCTGCGTCCCCGCTACCGCGGTCTCAATGCTGCGATACATGCTGCCGGACTTCTTGGCTTTGGGGTCCCCCTGCTCCTTCGGGTCCCAGGTATCAATCTGCCCCGCTCCGCCGCCGAGCCACAAAAAAATGCAATGCTCCGCCCGCCCCTTGGCCAGCTTCACCGCGGCCGCTTTGGCGTCTTCGGCAACGCTGCTGCGTAAATCGAGCACTGACGAGGCGGCGAGGGAACCGGCGGTTACGGCGGTAGCAGCCAGGAAACGACGACGATCTACAGCTTCACGCATGGAAATTGTCTCAGTCGGAGATTGTGAAGAATATCGAGAGTTAAATGGGCGCTTTTGTCATCGGAGCTAAGCCTTTATCATACCAAGGTGTCCGAAGTTTTGCCTGTGTGGTCAGGATGCGAAAATGCCGACGAAGCGACTGAAGATCGAATCACCCGGCCTCTTTCCCGACACGGGTCCGGTCCGCGGTGAATTGCATGAGTCGCCTATCAACGAGCAGAGTTTCGCACCCTTCTACTCGCACTCACGCGGGACTCTTTATGTTGGCGATTGCGTGCCATGGCTTGAGTCACTCCCCGCGTCGACTGTGGACCTGATATTTGCCGACCCTCCGTACAACATTAATAAAGCGGAATGGGACAGCTTTGAAAGTCAGGAGCATTACATCGAGTGGTCTTTGCGCTGGTTGCGACCGGCTGCCCAAGTGTTGAAGCCGACTGGCTCTCTCTATGTCTGTGGGTTTTCAGAGATTCTGGCCGACCTCAAACACCCTGCGTCTAGGTACTTCGCGGGCTGCAAATGGCTCGTATGGCACTACAAGAACAAAGCCAACCTCGGCAAGGATTGGGGCCGGTCTCACGAGAGCATTTTACATTTCCGCAAATCTGACGCGTTCCGGCTCAACATCGACGACGTGCGGATACCGTATGGCAATCACACGCTCAAGTACCCCTCGCATCCACAGGCGGAAACCAGTCAATACGGCAACGGCAGGGATCGAGAGGATTGGACGCCTAATCCCTTGGGCGCCAAGCCCCGCGATGTGATTGAGATTCCCACGACTTGCAACGGCATGGGGGAGAAGACTCCGCACCCGACGCAGAAGCCAGAAGAATTGCTGCGGCGATTAATTTTGGGGGCATCACGGGAGGGCGATTTGGTCCTCGACCCATTCTCAGGTTCGGGAACAACGATCGTCGTCGCCGAACAACTGGGACGGCGTTGGCTCGGCTGCGAAGCCAAGCCGGAATATAACGCGTGGGCGGTTGACCGAATTGAAGTCGCGGAAAAAAAGGCCGTCGCGCAATGGATCGAATTCGACCGGGCGACAGCCGCTCGCAGAGAAAGCATTCGATGAGTGTCGCCCCGCTCGTCAAGTTTGCCGCCGACAAGGCGCACTTTCAAAATCTTGGCGATTATATTGACTTCTGCCGGCGCTACTTGGATTTCCTAGCCGGCAATGGCGTGCAGGCCGTGATTGTTTCCCAGAACGAGCAACAGTATCACTTCTTTCAGTACAAAAACGATGGCCACTTCAATATCACGAGGCCGATTAATAGCCAGCTCTTCATGACCGCGAAAGAGATCGCGACGCTCAAGAAGAAACTCGTCCCTATCATCCAGGCGGGACCGACCATTGGCGAAGAAGACGAGCGGGCTCGCTCGCTCATCTGCCGCGGGATTTATACTCTACAGCAGTCGATCGGCGCAGTTCTCGACGGACTACCAGCGGGACAATCGAATCTCGCTCGCAAGGTGAATGGCGACTTGTTTGAACGGCTCATTCGCCTGCTCATCGCGGAGACGGGGATTGATTGTGCCAGTGGCACGATCAACGTTCCCGTTCGGGTTGAGGGTGCCGAGCAATTTAAGATGAGCTTTCAACACGACTTGATTATTCGCGTTGATGGTGCGATCAAGGCCATCGGCGGCGTGAAGACATCCAGCAAAGACCGACTGGGTAAAATCTTCATCGACAAGTTCCTATACTCGCGATTGACGGAGACGGCTGTTCCGCATGTCGCCATTTTCCTAAATGACGTGCAGCGCAAGAAAACTCAGCTCCCGAATCGCTATGGAGTTAGTGCCACGTTTCTTCCCGGGCACTTCAAAGGCTTCACGATTAAGCTCAATCCGCTCGACGGTGTCTATTACTGCGACATCCGTCCAAATATGCGGAATGATCCTATGCTCGCGGCCCACATCCACACCATCGACCGTTTCTTCTGCACCGATCTGTGGCGGTTCGTAAAACTCCCCGGCGACACGGCCGCGGAGATCGAGCCGAGAGAGATTGAAACGAGAAAGGGCAAGGCGGGAACGAAGGAGATCAGTGACTAGTATCCAGCCGGGCTTTCAGTGCCCTCAAAATGCGGTTTACTTAACCCCAAACTCAATCATTGCCTCCCCTTGCTTGCGGCCTTTGAAGTCCTTTTTGGCCTTGAGGTCTTCGATGGTCAGTTCCAGCCGATAGCGGCCAGCCGCGAGTTCGGCGGGGAGATAGATGCGGTAGGCGAGGAAATAATCGCGGCGGTAGTTGCGGCAGACTTCGCGGTCGAGGGGGAGTTGGCGTTCGTCCACGATATTGCCGCTGGCGTCGAAGATTTGATACGACCCTTGCAGTTCCGTTTCAAAGGCCGTGGTCGTTTTCTCTTCCGCGGCGAAGTTCTGCACTTCGACATAGAGAATCACTTGTTGCTTCGGCGCGAACTCGGCCCGCTGAAACTCCGTGTACCAGCCAAAGCTTTCGACCTTCTCACAAAACATCAGGTTCTTCAGATCAAGCTTGCTGACGGCCGAAAGGCGGTTGTTGGCTTCATGCAAGGAGCGCAGGATTTTGGCGTTCCGCGAACTGGTCCGTTTGGCCTCTTCGGGCGACAGCCAGGTGGTGAGCGCGAACATCAATTGCTTGAAGGCCTCGCGCTCGGCAGGCGGCAGTTGCTCGACTTGATCGACGGCGTCGTCCGAATGATCGGCCACCAGTTGCAGAAGCCTGAGCTTTTGGTGGAGCGCGGGGAGAGCATCTTCTTCTTTGCGATCCGTGCGAGCGCGAATTTCTTGTTCGAGGGAAACGATCAACTTCTTGCAGAGGTCCGCCGCTGGCTCGCTCGGCGGTTCCGCTGGACTGGGTGGCGTCGCCGACGGCGGCAGATGGTTGTGAAAGGCGGGAGGATCAAACTGCGGTGGCTGCGGCTTGATATTTACCGGCGCATACAGGACGGTGCTCAAGCTCGCCGGCGGGTCATTTACCGGCAGGGACTTTTCCAGCGTGCTGAACATGCCGTTGACCAGAGAGGCCGACGGGGAAGCTTCCAACGTGATCGTGTTGTTCGCTGGAATCCAGCCGCCACCTTCATAGCGTGATTCTCGAACCTGATCCGGTGCAGCCATCACAACTGGCGGCGTTACCGCCTGACCGAAATCGTTCGGCATGCGACCTTGGTGTACCTGACGGTCGAGGGGAATAGCGGGTTGCGATCCGATTGTCGGCGGCGGTAGGGGAGCAGGGATCTGCGGTGACTGAATTGCGGTCGCAAGGTCGGGGCTTTGGATTGGCTTCTCCGCCGCTAGTACCCGCGTGAGGGGAGTAGTCAACGGCGCGCCCGCAGGGACCGCTGTGGGATAGGGACGCGGCTCGCGAACGAGTTCCGGCGGTGGCGACAAGGTCAGGGCGCTCAAGGCGGCATCGCTGCGATTGGCAAAGCCTAGCTGGGGCGGCAATGCGCAGCCGGAGAACACGAACAGTGCCAGCAGCGCACTGAGCGAAGTTGTTTGGCGGCGATGGGCCCAAAATCTGATCACGCTTGCCGTTTTCCCCAGCGCATGGCAAGGTTCGGAGGAACGATCCGCCCCGCAGCGCGGCGGTATAGTAGAGACGGCGCGGCATTTTTGCAATGCGGAATGCCGCCCGGCCAAAGCGCGGATTGCTTACTTGGCAGAGTTCGTTTCCATTGCAGTCAAAATTGCTTGAAACTCGGGCTGTTCGCTGAGGCCGGTGAAGACGGGGTTGCGGCGGATACCGGAGGCATTCTTATAGCCCGCGCGCTGCGCGGCCTGCAGTGCTTGCAGCGTGTGATCGGCAAGTTGTTTCGTGAGTGCTGCATCGGCATCGGCCAGCAGGGCCAATTGCACGCACTCCGCCAACTCAGTCGCCAGTCGATACAGAATCAGGGGCTTGTTGGTCACCAGGTGGCGATGTTCGTCAATCACTTCACCTGCCAATTTCAAATCTCGCTCCTGACGATACAGCCGGGAGAGCGTTGTCAGCGCATAAGTTTGCCGGTCTTTGCCAACGTCGCCACCGATTTTTTTCGCTGCCGCGCGGGCGGCTTGCAGCAGTTTCTCGGCCTCGGCTGTCTCTTGCAACGGAATCAGCGCTTGAGCCAGGTTGATTTGCGGATAGAGCAATTCTTCGGCGAGCTTGGGATCGGCAGCGATCAACGGTTGCCAGGCGGCAATCGACTGGCGGAACTTGCTCGCAGCTTGAGCGAAGTCCTGCGTGCCATCCAAATGACACAAGCCCAGTTGATTGAAAACATGTGGATGCAGCGACGCTTCCGCCCCCGCAATTTGTTCAAGGGACTGAAGCAGGCTGATGGCCTGCGCGTACTTTTTGCGATTGCGTAGAAAGACGGCGTATTCCAGTTCCGCCTGCGCCACCCAGTTGTGATCTTTGCCAAAGCGTACACGTTGCGCATCAACAAACTCTTGCCACAGCGAGATTCCTTCCTCTGCACGACCTTGCTTGACCAGCAAATCGGCATAGGCGGAAACAAGCAACCGGATGCGCGGATGCTGCATCTGCACCTTCTCTCGCGAGATCTTCAGGCAGGTTTTGAAATGGTTTTCCGCGTCTTCTTTTTGCCCCAGTTCCAAGAGCGTTCCGGCCAATTCGTAATGGACGACGCCCGAATAGATGGAATCCGCGCCCAAGCCAAGATCGGTGGCGGCGAGCGCCTTTCGCAACTCAACCTCGGAGGCTTTGACCCCGAACAAAGGTAAATCCCGATAGGCGACGCCCAGCGCGAAGGAGGTGACCGCCGTCGAAAGATGTTGCAATCCTTCGATTTTCTCAAGATCGAACTTCGCGGCTGTGATTAAGGGAATCGATTCAAAAAAACGGGACTGCTCGATCAGACAAAAGGCGATCCCCATCTTGGTGAACACGACATCGCGATGCAGATCGCCATCGAGTTTTTGTCGTAAGACCAGCACTTCGCGAAACAGCTTCTCGGCCTCACGCGACTTCCCTTCGTTGCCCATCATCCAGGCCAGATTGTGGAGCGTCGCGGCGGTTGCCCGCTGGCCTGGTTTCCCGGCAATCTTTTGGCGAATGGCAAGTGCTTCGCGGTAGAGCGGCTCGGCTTTGGGAAAATCACCCCGCTCGTGATAGTACTGCCCCAGGTTGTGGCAACTGGTGCCCAGGTCTGGATGATCGGACGGCAATAGCTCGCGGCGGATTCGGAGCGCTTCTTCGAGCAGCGCTTCCGCCTCCACAAACGAACTCAGTTGGCGGTTGACATCGCCGATGGAATTCAGGATGGCGGCTTTGGCCAGCGGAAACTTTTTCAGCTCGGCATCGATCTGCACTTGCTTCGCGCCCCGCTTGAGAATCTCCTTCGCGTTCAATTCTTCACTGGTGGTTTTTGGAATGAAGAAAGTTACGCCCTGACCCACGGGATCGGAAACCTCAAACAGGCCCACCAGAAATTCCGCGAGCTTGCCCGCCTTCTGGGCTTCCATTTCCGCCTTCTGCCGCTGCTCGCGTTCGTCCAGCGCGATCCGTTCTTTTTCCTTCGCCAAAAGTTCGGCCTTGATTCGCCCAGCTTGATTCTCGTCGGCCAGCTTCTTGTTATTACTGGCTAGGGTTTGTGCCCGGCCGCGTTGCACATCGGCTTCCACGCGAGCGTGATTGATCGTGATGACAGCGACGACCAAGACCACGGCCGTGACTAGCAAAGTGCCCGCGGCCGCCCGCACCACGGCTCGATGACGCCGGCCCCAGCGACCAACTCTTTGCGAGAACGATTCCGCTAGCGCCGTCACGGGTTCGTCCGCCAGCCATTGTTCCAAATCGTGCGCGAGGGCCGCGGCGCTCGCATAGCGCTGTGCGGGCTTGAGCGCCAGGGCTTTCAGACAAACTGCCTGCAAACCGCGGGGCACGTCGGCATTGATTGATCGCGGCTCGGCAACATCACCCCGCTGCACCCGGAGCATCACCTCCGTGGGGCCTTTGCCTTCCACAGGTGGCTTGCCGGTCAGGATGGTATAGAGCGTTGCGCCCAAGCTGTAGATATCGCTGGCGGGACCCAGTTGATCCAAGCGGCCGGCTGCCTGTTCGGGGCTCATGTAAGCGGGCGTGCCGACGGCGGTTCCTTGCTGCGTGGGATTCGAGCCGCTGCTGGTACTCACACGCAGCGAAGTCTCGGCATCGGGCGTTTCAGTCCTGAGTCGTTCCGGCCGTCCCACCGCTTTGGCCAGGCCCCAATCGACCACCAGCGTCTCGCCATACTTGCCGAGCATGATGTTATCGGGCTTGATATCGCGATGCACCACGCCTCGACTGTGGGCATATTCCATCGTCTGGCAAACGGTGATGAACCGGCTGATGAGCCCCCGAAACTGCACCGCTCGTTTGCCCGGCTCCTCGTAGCGCAACGCGACGTGATAGTCGTGCAACGCCATCTTCAATGTGTCGCCGCGAATCAGTCGCATGGCATAAAAGGGGCGCCCGTTGACATAGTGCCCCAGGCCATAGACGGGAACAATGCCCGGATGTTCCAGCCCGCCGGTGACCTCCGCCTCTTGCACAAAGCGGGCGCGGCTTTCGAAATCGTCGGCCTGGATGTCTTGAATCTCCTTGAGCGCCACTTCGCGATGCAATTCTTCGTCTTCAGCGACGGACACCTGTCCCAAGCCTCCCTTCGCGTGCAGGCGTAAAATACGATAGCGCGAACCGGCCGGTTGCACGCGCCGGGGTTGCCACCCCAACGTGCCTTGCTCCGCGTTACTGCGAGCATTGGCGCGAGTCAGCGTGGCATAGACCTGTTCATCGCAAATGCCCGGCAAGGCCGTGGCGATGTCGGGCAACTGCGGCAGTGCGGCCAGACTCTGTTCGGCATCGTCCCCATGCTGTTTCAAATGCCGTGTGATGAGCGCCGACAGCAGGCCGTGCGACTCGGGATCGAGGGCACCTTGCTTCAGCAACAGTTGCTCCAGCAATTCGTCTTTGCTGATCAGCCAGGCATTCATGGCCGTGACGAGTTGATCGCGATCGATAAAATCCATCTGCAACGCAAGAATACCGGCGAGCAGATTGCGATCGGTCGAGGCGCGCGACATGCGGGCACCCTTCAAGCAGGGAGAGGTAGAGAGCTGAGGCAGGCCTCTATCGTAACGGCGTTACGAGATGTGTGCATGGACTACGAAGCAGCCAGCGCCTGTTCAAACGCTGTGATCCGGGCTTCATGCTGCAACGTGAGGGCAATGTCGTCCAGACCATTGAGCATGCAATCCTGCCGCGAGGGATCAATCTGAAATGTCAGATTCAGGCCGTAATCATCTCGGACCGTGCAGTTGTGCAAATCGACCTGCAATTGATAGCCCGGATGTTTCGCAACCCGCTGAAACAAGTCTTCCACCTGCTCTTCGGAAAAGCGAATTGGCAGCACGCCGTTCTTGGAACAGTTGTTGTAGAAAATGTCGGCAAACGTCGGCGCGATGACGACGCGAAAGCCATAGTTTTCAATGGACCAAACAGCATGTTCGCGGCTCGAGCCGCAGCCAAAGTTGCGGCGCGCGAGAAGCACGGTGGCTCCGGCATTCTTGGGCTGATTGAGTTCAAACGCCGGATCGTCAGTTTTGCCGTCCGCCAGATAACGCCAATCGAAGAACAGAAACGGCCCATAGCCGCTCCGCTCGATTCGCTTCAAGAACTGCTTGGGGATGATCTGATCGGTATCGACATTCGCCCGATCCATGGCAGCCACGAGACCGGTGTGGGTAGTGAAG
This sequence comes from Anatilimnocola sp., assembly GCA_043744755.1. Taxonomy (GTDB): domain Bacteria; phylum Planctomycetota; class Planctomycetia; order Pirellulales; family Pirellulaceae; genus Anatilimnocola. The sequence goes on along the minus strand of JAYTUF010000688.1, from coordinate 2,892 downwards.
GCTTGCATGGTTGTTTTAGTTTGAAAGTGAAGAAAAAGAAGGAACAGCCAGCAAACGATCGAATGAGGCGCCGATCATCTGGCTCCGCCGGCTCTCAATAAAATCAATCCGGTGAGCATCAGGAAATTTATCGAAAACGAAAAATCCGTAGAGCATTAGCGCATCCAGGTTTTCGGGGAAAATTGCCAGCGCTCGGCGGCATGCTTCGACTGCTTTTTCGCGATTGCCTGTCTGCTCGTAATTCAATGCCAGATGAAGCAGTCCGGACAAAACCAGCGAATCGAAGCCTTCAGTATCTGTAGCAACTGGCGTTTCAGCCTCAGCAGCAAAAGCCCTCTCAGCGCAGTCAATCGCCGCTTGTCGATCATGGTCCGCATTCTCCGCAATTGATTCGTCAGCGATAAGTGAGAAGATTTCAGCAGCTTTCAGAAGTAGTACCCGCTGCCGGGAATTCGCTTGAATTTCCTGCGCCCGACCTAGTACCTCTGTTGCCCGTCCCGCATGGACGTAACAGGTCAATAAGAGTGCCTCCTCCTCCGCTGACAATGAACGTAGACGACTAGCCTCAATGAGGAATTCAACGGCGACGCTGGGCATGCCCAAGTGCGCCCAACAAATTCCGCGAGCATAGGCGTTATCACGCGGGTCGAGGGATGATTCAAGCTCGCGAATGCGCTTCAAGATTCCATCCCAATCGTTATTCTCAGATAGTTCTCGGATATCATCTGCAAGATCAGCGGGTGTGGATGGAGAATTTGCGGGTGCTGTTAATCCATGTCCGATCGAGTACAGGTCAGCAGACAACTCATCCACCCGAATCCGGTCTCCTGCGGACATGCAATACCAAGGCGCTTCCATTTCATCACGCAGTGCATCTGCTTCCTTCGTCTGATCCTGGCCCGCCAATGTCATTCGGTGCAAACGCAGCAAAAGAGTCACCGATTCCTGAAAGGCGGCGTCAGCGGTATCGAGTTTTGCAATCACAGGTTAGGTCTCATCTTTCGTCCATCCCTCGCAAGTTGCACCAATAGCGTACTGGTAATCCGCCATCAACATTGACACGGTTGGCTGAACGGTCGCATGAGTCGAACTGTCGGGCCTCAGAACCAACTTTTCTGTCACACTTGACAGGGCGAAATTCCCGTCGCCGAATCGGAAACAGATAAGCTAATTGCTACCACGAGCTTTCGGAGCCGACTCTTTCAATCGCTTGGGAATAAGAAAGTTTGGTAAATCGCGCCATGTAGGAGCAACGGACATTCCACCCGTATCAGGATGTACCGTTCCGCGGTCATCAGGCTGGATGTCCGCATGGGGCTCCGGCGGCACTCGAACGCCGAGCATATTTCTGCCGGATCCCACCAGAGGAACCTGATTTTCGTGTACCATTGCGCGGTAAATTCGCGGCATCGCTCGTCCAGTTCATCCTACGAAACATACTTCCACTCGCGAATATCCACAAAATGTCCCGCCACCGCAGCTGCGGCGGCCATGGCGGGCGAGACCAGGTGCGTGCGGCCGCCTTTGCCTTGGCGGCCTTCGAAGTTACGGTTGCTGGTCGAGGCGCAGCGCTCGCCCGGTTCGAGCTTGTCGGGGTTCATTGCCAGGCACATGCTGCAGCCGGCTTCCCGCCATTCAAAGCCCGCCTCGCGGAAGATGCGGTCGAGACCTTCTTGCTCTGCCTGTTCTTTCACCAGGCCGCTGCCCGGTACGACCATGGCGTGGACGTTCCCGGAAACTTTATGTCCCCGCACCACGGCGGCGGCTTCTCGCAGATCGCCGATGCGGCCATTTGTGCAGGAGCCGATGAAGACGCGATCGATCTTCACTTCGGTCAGCGGCGTGCCGCCAGTCAGCCCCATGTACTTGAGCGCTTGATCGCAGGCTTTCTGCTCAGTGGGATCGCTGTAATCGGCGGGATTGGGAACTTTGCTCGCCACGGGAACAACCTGGCCGGGGTTCGTGCCCCACGTGACTTGCGGAGAAATATCGGAAGCCTTGAACACGAGCGTCTTATCATAGCTGGCGCCCGCGTCGGTCGGCAATTGTTTCCAGCGAGCGACCGCCGCGTCGTAATCTTTCGGCGCGAAGTCTCTTCCCTTCAAGTATTCAAACGTCTTCTCATCGGGCGCGATCATCCCCGCGCGGGCACCGGCTTCGATCGACATATTGCAGACGGTCATTCGCTCTTCCATGTTCAAATCGCGGATGGCCTGGCCCGTGTATTCAATCACCGAACCAGTGCCGCCATCGGTGGTGATCTGGCCGATCAGATACAGGATCAAGTCCTTGGCCGTCACGCCGCGGGAGAGTGAACCATCAACGCGCAGCTCTAGCGTCTTGGGCAGCGACTGCAGCAGCGTTTGCGTGGCCAGCACGTGTTCGACTTCGCTGGTGCCGATGCCGAACGCCAAGGCGCCGAACGCGCCGTGCGTGGCCGTGTGACTGTCGCCGCAAACAATGGTCATGCCCGGCTGCGTCAGGCCCATGTCCGGACCGATGACATGGACGATGCCCTGGTTGCGATCGTGAATGTCGTACAGCCGGATGCCGAACTCTTGGCAATTCGCCCGCAGCGTATCGACCTGTTGCTTCGCAATCGGGTCGGTAAACGGCAGGCTGCGGTCGGTCGTCGGCACGTTGTGATCGGGCGTGGCGACGGTGCGCTCGGGCCGGCGCACTTTGCGGCCGGAGAGTCGCAGCCCTTCAAAAGCCTGGGCACTGGTCACTTCGTGGACCAGTTGCAAATCGATATACAGAATCGTCTGCTTCCCCGGCTCGGCGTGGACAATGTGGTTGTCCCAGATTTTCTGGAACATGGTGCGGGGCTGGTTCGGGGCGGTCATGGCACTGCTGGAAAAGTAAGAAAGAATGCGAGACTAACCCTCTAAT
>JAYTUF010000687.1:0-4606 GCA_043744755.1 Anatilimnocola sp. | reverse complement strand
CGGAACTGCGGAGTACCTTGTTCCGGCCTACTAATTCCTATGTATTGCCATCTTTCGCCGCGGCAGCGGCGGCGGTCACGGTTTCGGTTTGCTTGGCGACGTCTTTGTCTTTGTCCTTGCCACCCTTGGCGGCGACCGCGGCTTGCGAGCCAATCAGGATCGCTTCGGCCAGGTGACGCATGATGAGTTCGACGCTGCGGATGCCGTCGTCGTTGCCGGGGATCGGCAGATCGACCTGATCCGGATCGCAATCGGTATCGATCAGCGAGACCGTGGTGATGCCCAGCGAACGGGCTTCCTTCACCGCGTTCTTTTCTTTGTTCGGATCGACAATGACCAGGCATTCCGGCATGCGGTTGAGTGTGCGGATGCCGTTCAAGTTGCGATACATCTTGCGATATTCGCGCGAGAGCGAAGACTGCATCTTCTTGCTATAAGTCGCCAGTTCTTCACCCGCGCGGATCTTTTCGACCTGTTCGAGCCGCGTCAGCCGGCTGCGGACCGTGCGGAAGTTGGTGAGGCAACCACCCAGCCAGCGTTCGCTGACGAAGGGCATGTGGCAGCGGAGCGACTCGCGCTCGACGGCTGGTCCCGCTTGCCGCTTGGTGCCGACGAACAGGATCAAGCTGCCCTGTGAGGCAACTTGAGCCAGATACTTTTTGGCCCGCAACAGACCGCGAATGGTCTCGCGGATGTCGATAATATGAATGCCGTTCTTACGGGCATAGATATAAGGGGCCATCTTGGGATTCCACCGGCTGGCCCGGTGACCAAAATGGACGCCCGCTTCAATCAATTCCTGCACCAGAGTTTCGCTCACGAACCTTGCTCCTTTGTTAGCTGTAATTGGGACATGGCAACCAAAGTTGACCACAGGCGCCGTTTTGAGGAACGGGTCGCCTTCGCCCTTGTTTCTTAGGAAAAAGTCCCCTAAGAAGCTTGCAGCTAGGATTAAAAAAACTTGTCGATCTGGCCAGCCACACGGCTCGCTGCAGATCAGAAACCTGCCGAAAACAGCAGGTTTCTCGCCCTCACCTTGAGGATGGACCCCAACGAATCGCTCATCTTACCAGCGGTGCCAAGCGGGTCAAGGTGAAGTGATTCGCTCGTTTTGCGGGAAACCGAACCTCTGACCCGCGAACTAGAGGGGGTGGAAGAGCGTCGGAATAATATCGCCGGGGTGCGCACGAATTACTGATAGAGTTCGTGCATCCAGAGCGAGTTTGAATTGCCGCAGGGAGTATTTGCGGCCTTTCCGCCGAATAGGCAATCGCTAGAAAGGCATGTAGGGCAAGCCCATGAAAACTGGCCCCGAGCCGGAAGTGCAATTGATTCTTTGCCACGATTCAGCCCGCGGACGAATTGCCGTCGAGCTTAATTCGTTTGTCGAGTTTGACTTAATGATCACCAAGGCGCTTCGCGAACTCGTCAACAAGTGGCCCCAGCGGCGCCCTCTGAGTGCGGCGACGGGGCGGATTTCGCCGGAAAAAAAACGCCGGCCGAAGTAATCTGAAGCCATTGCTTCGGGCGATCAGAATTGGACCTTATTCTTTCTTGCTTGGCTCCGAGTATTCGACGTCCTTCACCGGATTAGCGAGAGTTTCCACCGTTTCGTGAACTTCCGAGAGGCCAGGAGCTTGCGGGGCCTTGACGCTTCTGCCGACAAAGAAATAGGCGACAGCCACGCCGCCGACGAGGATGGCGGGAAACGTAAACAGCGCCAACAACACCAACACGATGACCAGCACACTGGCTACCAAGCTTCTACAGTAACTGCCGCCGTTGGTTACAGCGATGCCGGGAAATAAAATACCATGCGTCAGGGGTCGGGAGGTCAGGAGGTCAGGCCCGGCTTTTTCGCTAATCTTTTCGCCCTTGTTGCTGCTCCAGTTGCTTCAGTCCTTCGGCCACGCTGGGGGTCAACTGAACTCCGTTGAGTTTCGACATGTCGGCCTGGGCGATGTCTTCGTCGTGCAAGCTGTATTGCTCTTGCTCGCGAATCCGCCAATAGATCAGACCGCCGGCCAACATCGAGGCCGCCAAGGTCGCCGCGGCGATCCACAGGAAGCGAGGCAGGGTCATTTCAAAACGGGACTTCGCCCGGGCCTCGGATGAAGTGGCTGGATCCCATTCCACGGTGTTGGCCAAGAGCAGCGGTGCGGTGTACGTGCCATCCGCCCCCAAATAAGCCTGGCGTTTGAAGAAGTAACCGGTAACGGTTACATCCTGGTGCAACTCGGTCCACTTGCCATCCTGCCCTCGTTCTTTGATGACTGGAAAGCCCTCGGGCAGCGTGTGCAGATGCACAATCACCGGCGCATTGGGACCCTCGTGCGGATGAATCCACAGCGAATAATAGTGCGTCATTCCCCAAGGATTGTTGACCGTTTGGGCTCGCCAGCCGCCGCGCACAAGGCCGCGAAAGCTGACCACATCGCCACGATAATGTGGCGATTGCTTGAACATCTGCAGGTACGACACCCCCAGCACTTGCTGCCGCTGCAGTTCGGCCGGCGACTGCTCCTTGACGTGCTTCATCAGCCGGAACCAGATGTCTTTTTCGTCGGGGCGGAGGGCTGTGTCGTCCTTCACCAGATTCAATGTCAAGCGATCGAGCATGTGCTGGTAGCGATTCAAACCGGCGAGTTGCTCCCCTTGCAGCACCGCCCCCTGAGCGGCCGCTTCCAAAGCGGGACGAGATTCAATGGTCCACCGCTCGTTCGTCGCGCGGAGTATCTTCTCCCAGGTGGCCCGCTCATCCGCTTTGAGTTCGGTTAACGATTGAAACGCGGATTCGCCGTAAGCATTCCAATTCTCATCCAATTCGAGAATCAGTTTGCCGGCCTGGTCGAGCGCAGCGGCATCCAATTGATGCACGCCGCGGCCTTGGGCTAGAATTTCGAACAGCAGCGTGCGCTCGGTAGGATCCAGCAGGGGGTAGATTTCTTTCCACCCTTGTCGCCAGGCCAGTTCGTCCGGCGTGGGCGGGGCAGCTTCCGGCTTTTCTTCGGTCGGCTCTTCAGGCGCTTGATTGCTGGTTTGCACGATGGTGCCGGGCGGATCTTGCGTCGCCCGGTTGGTCTTGGGCTGCAGCCGATGCTTGAGCTGCTCGGAATGCTGCGGGGTCCGCCAGAACCATTCCCACGACTTGGGATCGCGCGACCGCTCGGCAATCGCCAGGATCAGGATGGCCGCGGCCACCAGGGCAAAGACCTTGATCTTGGTCGATCGCTGGCTGTAGTTCGGCGGCGGCGTCCGCCGGAATTTGAACTTCGCTGCTTTTTTGCGTTTGGGAAACATGCGGCTGTTGATCTACCCAGGTGATGACCGGACACGTATCTTCAATTCTAACGATTCGGAGCGCTCAAGCTCCATGAGATTCGAGAATAGATTCGCAAAAACAGCAGGCGGTTATTGCCGCTGCCGATTGGTCCCCCTCAAAAATGAGTGCGTCACTCTCATCCGAAACAGGCAGCAACCCGTTTGCCACCCGGTTCATCCGGCCGGGCGCCATCGAGTATCTATTTCCCGCCGGCATCTCGGCGGCGACTTTGGCAGCCGATTTGGAGCGGAACCACTGGCGCGGCTCCCTGATGGGTCCCCATGGCAGCGGCAAGTCTTCTTTATTGATGGCGCTGATCCCGGAACTCGAACGCCTGGGCCGGCAGCTTGTCCGCCAACAGTTACAGGGCGGGCAACGCACCCTCACCTGGCCGGATTTGAACTGGCGAGCCTGGACGCTAAACACGCTGGTCGTCATCGATGGCTACGAACAATTGAGCCTCTGGCAACGCCTGCTGCTGCGGGCTCGTATTCATCAGCGCCGCGCCGGCTTGCTCGTCACCGCCCATCAGCCCGTGAGTCTGCCGCTGATCTACACCACGCGGCCCACGCCGGACCTGGCCCAACAAATTGTCCGCCAACTACTCACGGCGGGCGACGAGCGAATCACCCCCGAGGATGTCTCCCTGGCCTGCGCCGCCCATCCCGGCAACATCCGCGAAACGCTGCTCTGCCTATTCGATCTCTACCGCTCCCGCCCGTAGGATGGGCACTCCTGCCCGTCTTTCGTTCCCCATCGAACTCCCAGCTTGACTAGTCATGACCCTTTCCATCGGCCAATGCGCCACCCTCGCCTGCTTGCTGGAAGCAACCGCGCCGAAAGTCGGCAACGTCCATCGCGGCGCCGATTTTGAAGGACTGACGTTCGCTGACTTCATCACGAGCGCCGTTGCCATCGGCCCCGCGATGCAGCACGCGGCCCAGACGAGCGTGGGGCAGGCAGTGCTCGCAGCAATTGTCGCGACCCGCGCGCTGGTGGATACCAACACCAATCTGGGCATGGTCCTGCTGATCGCGCCGCTGGCTGCGGTGCCGGCAGATGATTCTCTGGAATTCGGCATCGCGGTGGTGTTGAGCCAGCTCACGCCGCGCGATAGTGAACTGGTCTATCAAGCCATTCGCCTCGCTCAGCCCGGCGGGATGGGCGAAACGGCCGAGATGGATATCAAGGACACAGCCCCGGCAAGCTTAATGAGCGCCATGCAACTCGCCGCCGATCGCGATTTAGTTGCCAGGCAATATTGCGATAACTTTGCCCTCGTGC
>JAYTUF010000686.1:0-4606 GCA_043744755.1 Anatilimnocola sp. | reverse complement strand
GTTCGGCCATGAAGACAACGCCAAAGCCCCCTTCGCCGATCTGCTCCAGCAGCTTATACGGGCCAATCATGGTCCCTGGACCCTCGCTGACTGAGGGCGTCATGACAGCCGGGGCGAAGGCAGGTTGTTCCAGAAAATCGCCCGCCTTGGCATGATCCTGCAGCAATTTGTCGACTCGCTGCCGGAGGCTGCTGTCCTGGCGACATTCTTGGTTCAAATAGGCGTTTCGCTCTTCCGGAGAGGCGGCCTCGAGTGCTTCACCGACAATCGTTGCGATATCTTTGGACGTCATTCCGGCCACCTGTATTGCCAGTGCGAGTGAATTCACTGAGAGATAGTGCGAAATCGGCACTTGGAGTGGCTCAGGAAATCCGGAGAATTTCGAAATTTCCGTCGCCTTTGTGTTCTGACAAAATTCCGTCACTTGCGGCTGAGGCGTCCGTACAGCCAGGCACGGGCGTAGGCCCAGTAGCGTTTGGCACTTGCCGCCGAAATTCCCAAAGTCGCGGCGGTTTCTTCAATCGACAACCCGGCAAAAAACCGGAGCTTCACAAGTTCAGCTTTCTGCGGATCCTCCCGCTCGAACTCAGTAAGGGCCTCGTTCAGATCGAGCAGATCAAAGACAGGCGCGTCCTCGGCCAATAAAGTAGCGTCCTGCAGGGCAATCCGATCGAGGTGACCGCCTCCCTGCAGGCTTGCTTTCTGACGTGCCCTTTCCACGAGAATCCGCCGCATGGCTTCTGCGGCAGCACCGAAAAAATGGCCACGGCCATTCCAGTGCCGGTCTGCAGCGCCATCGACCAGCCTGACATAGGCCTCATGGACCAGGGCCGTTGCCTGCAGCGTCTGGCCCGGAGCTTCATGAACCATTTTTTGTGCCGCCAGTCGCCGCAGTTCCTCATACACGAGGGGCAGCAGCCGCTCGGCCGCCGATGGATCGCCCGATTCGATTTCAGAAAGGATGCGTGTGACGTCGAACATATTAGGGGCTCGGGGAAGATTTCACGGGAGCCCGGAGTGTACGGGCGCGCCCAGTTGTTTCGCAATCCAGAGTGTTCCAGCCTTCCAGCGTTCCGGATCGTCGGGCCGAGTTCCTGTGTGCCGATCTGGAGGAAGACTGACCGAGATGCGACAGCGATAGCCGATCGACCTCCAGCGGGAAGCCTGCCGTCGGCTGGAGCGTGGCTGCACCGGGCGCGGGCGCCATTGTCTCGATGCCCGGCCTGCAGATACCAATGCCGTCTGGCACCGGTCGATCCTCGTCACTGCGTCCAAAGACCACTGCTGAACTGGCGACGCAGTATCAGGCACTCCGCAGAGACTCATCCCTGGGCCATGAGCTAATCAGCACCGCCAGCAAATTTGCTGGTCGAGGTTCAACGAAGACCAAAACAGGGTCTGTTAGGCTCCTCGGCGAAACAAGTGTCAGAAATGTCCCAAACTTTGCTGCGGCGAATGAACTGGATGGGCTGTTTGAAGACTGGAGCTCAGATCCGCTGCAGCTTCTGCTGGGTACCGCAAAGTCATGATCGTTGCTGTGATGGGAGAAGCGACCGAGCAGCAAATGCTGAATTGTTTATTGCTGCTGCGGAACGGTGATCTTTGACAATCCAGGATGACATAAATTCAGCCGACGGGCTTGGCGAGCCCGGCGGCTGAGGAGTCAGCGACGCCACGTCCATGTTGATCTGCACGAGCACGCTTCCAGCGTTCTGTGAGTTCGCGCGGTCTGCTACTTGCGCCGCTGCAGTCGTGGCCGATGCAACCAGCGATGCTCGTCGAGAACGGTACTCAGGACGTTGTTTGTGTGAGGTTCATTCAACTGGCTGAAAACAGCGTCCACAACCTGAGAGTCTTCATTCAACAGGCTCGTGTTTCGGACTCCGGCGACCAGCGTCGCGGCCATGACACCATCGGCATCATGATCCTGCTGCAGAAGGTGGCCCAGTTCGTGCATCACGACGGTGAGCAGGTCCATGCGGTCCTGCTCACCCTGATTGCCAGGCCGGAAAAACTCGGAATCGTTCTTCGGCGTAACGTCGATAAACCAGCCCCAGCCGGCGGCATCGCGATCGAGCGTGATCGTGTGGCCGCTGGCCAAGCCCAGATACGCCCCGCTCAAGTTTGCCACCACGACCTGCACGCCAGCCAACTGCGCCGGATCCGCGCCTAACGCGCTCCAGCGGGCCGTGGCCTCGGCGACAATCGGCTCCAGCGCGGTGTTGGTGAGCTGATTAGCGATCGGCGCGCCGGGACCCGTCGCGGCGGCCAGAAGGGGGCTGATGGCCGGCTGGTCGAGAGCCATCACGTAGATGTCGGTGCTGCCGTTGCTGGTCAGAGTCCCGCCAGTCGGGAAGTCAGCGACGCCCTGGAAATGACCCGCGACTTTGACCGTATTCCCAAAGAGCCCGATCGGCCTGATCCACCCATCCTCGTTGGTTCCCCCCGCGCGCCAGGCGTTCAGGTAGTTGCCGGAGGAGTCGAGCTTTATCAAGAAGCCATCTCGCAAGCCCGCGCTTGTCAGATTGGCCGTCCCGCTGCCCGGATCGAAATCGACGGTAGCGTTGAAACCGCCGCCGACATACACGGCTCCCGTGACGGCATCGACCACGGGATTACCGTAGAATTGATCTTCGCCGGCGGCGCCAAACTGTTTCGCCCAGACAAAGGACCCGTCGGCTTTCGAGTACTTGGCGAGCACCGCGTCAAACGAGCCTGCGGGTGTCAGATTGGCCGTTCCGCTGCCTGGATCAAAATCGGTCGGCGCAATATATGCTCCGATCCGTGCCTCGACATATAGATTGTTAGCGTCGCCGCCAAAACCAAGGGCGCTCGCGGAGGCTCCTGCATTGCCGATGGTTTGAACCCAAACCGGGCTTCCCGAGGTGGTGGAGTACTTGCCATAGAAGATATCCCCCGATGAGTTATTGCTCGTACGCAGGATCGAGCCGGCGGTTGGATCAAGGTCCACGGTGCCTGAAAAACCTCCCAAGAGGTAAAAGGAGGTTCCATCGACGATGATATTATTCCCGCTATCCCTTCCCTTTCCGCCGATTTGCCAGACAGCCCCCAGGTCGCCAGTGGGACTCAGCTTCCACACAAACGCGTCCGGAGATGGCGTCTTGCCATTCGCGATGACAGAACTCAGGGCGAATGTGTTGGGTCCTGGGTCGAAGTCGCATGTGCCCGTAAACTGGCCGGACGTGTAAACGAACCCGTCAGCCCCGACGGCCATCCCCACCACCTCGGACGAACCCGTGCCACTCACGGCCCGTACCCAGGCCGTGGCGCCGCTCGCGGCATCTAGCTTGAGCACGAACATATCGCCACTGTTGCTCGTCACATCGGGCAGATTGTCTCCGGTGAAGTCGGCACTCCCATTGAAGAACCCCGTTGCATACACATAGGCTCCCGTGGGATCGAGCGCAACCTGGTTTCCCTGGTCGAGACCGATGCCGCCGTAACGTCGCGCCCAAAGTAGCGAACCGTCGGCGGCATATTTGGCGACAAAGCCATCGGAATCGCCAGCACTCGTCAGGGCGACTACGCCGGGGCCCGGATCGAAATCGACAGTTTGCTGAAACCGCCCGCCCAGATAGATGTTCCCGGCGGCGTCCATCGCGGAACTTCTGTCCGGAACATCGGTCCCGGCCCCGCCGATCTGGGCCAGCGTGGAGAGGAGTCTGCGGTCTTCAAGTTGCTCCAAACCGGATTTGAGGGATGGACGTCGGCGGCTGTGGCGTCGGTCTGAGAGGCGATTTTTTAGCGCCGCGTTGCGTAAACTGTGGAAGAATGAAAACATCATGGCGGTTCTCCTTTGTCGTAACGGTCCGCGGGACAATCGAATCAACATCTACCCCAGCCCGCAGACCATGCGCCGGGAAGTTGTCTGGTCGGGGAGGGATTCGATTACGACGAGACCTCCCCGGCCGTTGTTTATTGGTTGCAGTATTTCCTGGCTGCCGTGGCCCGTTGCCACCGACGTCCGTCGAAGGCTTTGACCGCCGCCTGCGAACTAGGGTTGTGTTTTCAGTTCTACGTCTTTCTTCCCGGCTTCCTGGTGGGCCTCCAGCTCTTGTCGCCAATTGGCCGCCTCGTCCGGCTTGCCCCAGGCGTCGTAGAGTTTGACGAGGCGTTCCAGGGCTTCGCGTCGGAGCGGCTCGGCCTTGGCATACTGACGCTGGTCCTCGTACAGTTCCGTGAGGTTTTTCATCGACTGGCGCGTGTCGGGGTGATCTTCCCCCAAGACGCGGCGGCGGACTTCCAGGGCCTTGACGAAGAGCGGCTCGGCCGTGTCGTACTGGCCCTGGTCCCGGTACAGCAATGCCAAGTTGTTCATTGCGCTGAGCGTGTCGGGGTGCTCCTCCCCCAAGGTTTGGCGGTAGACTTTCAGGGCGTTGACCTGGAGAGGTTCGGCCCTTTCGTACTGGTCCTGCGCCTTGTAAAGTACCGCCAGGTTGTTCACAGAGCCGAGCGTGTCGGGATGCGTTTCCCCGAGGACGCGGCGGCGGATTTCCAGGGCCGTCACGAAGAGTGGCTCAGCCTTGGCGTACTGGCTCTGGGTGTGGTAGAGCACAGCCAGGTTGTTCACGGAGCCGAGCGTGCG
>JAYTUF010000685.1:0-4628 GCA_043744755.1 Anatilimnocola sp. | reverse complement strand
GTCCGCTCAAGACGCGGCTTGAATTCTTGCGGAAGATCGCCCAGCGCGACACCAACAATCCGATCTGGCCCGAGGATGTGCGGCTGTATGAGCGGGCGCGGCAACTGCAAATCGAACAGGAACTGCGGACTGCGGAGAAACAGGCCCAGGCGCCTGCCGCGGCGCAGCTGGAACGCGAGGTTCGCGGCGGCGGTTGGCTGGAACCTCCCCCGGCCGCCCTCGTCGAAGAAGCCGTGCGAATTCATACGCATTTGCGGCAAAGCCGAGCGCGAACCCAGATCAAGCACTTAGCCGATCAACTGCACGAAGCGTGCGCCGCCCGCAATGAGCAACAAGCCGTGCAACTGCGGATTGCCTGGAATGGGCAGGTGACGATTGCTCAATTGCCGTCCAGCGACCCGGTGTTTGAACTGGTCGAGCCGGTATTCGATTGGCTCGACCGGGAGGAAGAGCGCCGCCAACGTGAGCGGGATCACAAAGGTGCCCTCGCCGGCCTCGACGACGCCCTCGACAACAACGTCGGCCGGGCGGAGCTCGAAAAGTCCTTCAATCAGGTGCTGCGTCACGGAGCCGCCCCGCCGGAGATGGCCCGCAAAGTCGAACTCCGGTTGCAGACCATCGAGAAGCGCAATCGCTTGCTGGTCTGGTCCGGCGTGGTCTTGTCGCTCGCCTGCTTGGGCATGCTGGCCTGGGGCGTGAGTTGGTTCATCGGCTATCGCAACACCCAGCAGGAGTTGGCGCGGCAAGTCACCGCCTTATCGCAACTGGTCTCCGAACTGAAGCTGAATGAAGCGGAACAATTTCTAGGAACGCTTCGCGAGCAGTCGCCAAAATCAGCCAATTCCCCGGAAATCAAAAAACTTGCAGCCGACTTGGCAGTGCTGCAAGGCAAGGAGCAGCAGCGGGTGCAAGCCCGCGAGGGAGCGCTGGCCGCAATCCGGGGCGCGGTCGAAGAGGATGACTGGGGCAAGCTCGAACTGGCCATGCACGATATAGGCACTGCGGAGAACTTATGCGCAAACGACGTCGAGCGCCGCGAAGTTCAGGACTTGCTTACGGAAGTCCGAACGGCGGTCCGCAAACATCAAGACGCCAAGGACGAGTCGTTCATCGAAGAATTGCGTTCGCTTGCGACCGGGGTTCAGGAAGTGAGCGCCTCGGATGTCGCCACGATCAGTCAGCTCAAAGTGCAGGCCGAAGGGATGCAGAATCAGGCCCGCGTTTCGACGGAGCTCAAGCGGCAAGTCGCGCCCTTGATTGTCAAACTCGACAGCCTGCGAACGTCCGACGAGCAACGCAAACGGGAGCAACAGGCCCTGCAGCAGATTCGCGATGCCGGCGGCAGTCCGTCGAGGTATGCCGCCGCGCTTGAGCACTACGCCCAGGAGTTTCCCGGCACGGCGCGAGCCAAGGTCTTCGGCAGTATTGTGCAGCACGAATTGCCGCTGCTGCCGACCATCGAGGCGTGGAGTCGGCTGATCGCCAAATGGTCCGGGACGGACTTCCGCAAGCTCACGCCGGCGCGGAGCAAGGAATATGTCGAAGAACTCACCAAAGCCGTGCAGGAATCGGGAGAACATCCGGCGACTACGGAACTGAAATCGCTGGAGCCCTATTTGGAGGCCATCTCCCGCCGTGTTGATGATGCGGGAAATCGAGTGCATAAGGAAATGTTGAAGGTCTTTGGCGATCCACGCATTTCCGGCGTCGAGATGCTCAAGACGAACGACGGCCAGCGATATTACTTCGACCAGGTTCCGCGGGAACACTCGGTTCGCCCCGGTGAGTTTCTGGACTTCTTCGTTTTTCCCGATCCGAGCCTGAAGGATCCCAAGCGGATTTCGATTCCGATTCCGAAAATCGCCAATTCGCGCCGCGACGATAGAAATCCACCTCAGCCCGATTCGTTCGTCTGGACCAGTCCCCAGCGTCGCTTTCGTGATGGGGCTCTCAAGCTGATCGCGCAGTTAAACGACGACAATTGGGAAGCCCAGTTCAATCAATTGCTCACGCTGCTCGAAAACGAGCCCGATATGGAGCCCACTCTCAAGCTGCATCTCACCGCGCTCGTTTTGCAAATGGGCTGCCAGGGGAGTTACTGCCTGGAGCAGGGCTTTAAGCCGTCGCTCGAAGTGCTGCAAATGGTGCAGGCCGACGTGGAAGCGAATTGGATCGACCCGGCCGATGACTTGGGGAAGCGGGCCCGCAAGACCGCCAGTGATGCGATTGAGCAGTTACTGCCGCGAGCCGACGGAATTCAAAGCGCCGCCCAGCATTATGGCCAGCTGGCAAAGAAACCTCGCGGCACGCAGTATGTTTGGGCCGGCAACCTGCTGAAGTCGAGCGCTGGAAAATGGAGCGTTGAATTGTTCGCGAAGAATCTGCCGGAAGGCGCCGACCTGGTCGTCGCGGGCAAGGCGGAATCCGGCGCCCTGTCGTTCACGTCGGTTGGTAAGCTAGTGGCTGGCGGCGGTCAGCTTTCCGTGGAAGCGACCCTCTTGTTGGCCGAAGGTCGCCCCGTACACGTTGCCAAAGTGGAATAGCGGCGGAGCAGCCAGCAGAAAGCGTCATGAACTACCTCATCCGCCTCCGAGGTCATCAGCAAGGACCTTTCACTGCCGAGCAGTTGCAAAAGCTGGCCTCGCGCGGGCGATTCAGCCGGCTGTACGAAGTTTCGACCGATGGCCAAACCTGGCAACGGGCCGAGCGGTTCCCGGAGTTGTTTCCTCCCCCGCCGATTCCCAAAGCTCGCACCTTTCAACCGCAAGCGGCCGTCACGATTGCGAGTGTCAGCAATGCCGATTCGCCGGAGCTGGCGCCGGCCGAAGATGCGGCTGCGGAGTGGTTCTACACTCGCGGCGGCGAAGAACTCGGTCCCGTGACGACCGCGCAGATCAAGCAATTAATCGGCATCGGCGAGGTTGTCGCCGACGATTACGTCTGGATGGAAGGCTTGGCCAACTGGCAACGAGTGACCGATACGCCCGAGTTCGCCAGGCAGCTCGCTCCGCAAGGCAACTTCCGATTAACAACCGCCGCGACGCCCGCCGGAGCAGTCTCACCGATGGCGGTGGCCAGTTTGGTGCTCGGGCTGCTGGGCTTTACTATTATCGGGGCCATTCTGGCCATTGTGTTCGGTCATGTTGCCCAGGCGCAGATCAGGCAGTCACGAGGCTTGCTGGAGGGCAAGGGGCTGGCACTCGCGGGCTTGATCATGGGCTATTTGGTAATCGTTCCGAGTGTGATTGTCGGCATCGTGTATGTGGCCATCATGCTATTAGCGCCGACGGGCGCGAAGACACCGAAGTCGACTTCAGCCGCCATTGATCGGCACCACCCGTTATTCATCACAGCACCTTTGACACAGTAGGAGATGCAGGGCATGGAATCGAAGCAGCCAGATTTGCTGGCTTGGGAACGAGACGACGTCGAACAGCGGTGGGGTTTTCCAGGCGGGCGATTCACGCGCGTGAATCTGCTCTTCACGGGCTTGATCGGCCTAGCGCTGACGCTGGCCTTTTATAGCGCCCTACTCGCCTGTTTGCATTACAACGTGCCCATGCTCGATCGCATCGCCGTGTCGTTCACCCAGCGGGGGCCGATTCCTTATCCCACGACCTTCTTCGCTTTTTGGAGCGTGGCGATCCTGCTCATCAAATGGCGCAAGCTGGCCTATCAACGGCGCTCGTTGTCGCGGCAGGTGGTGCCTGGCGATCACGATTTTGTGCTTTCGCCGGCCTCGGTCGATCAAGTCGTCGATGGCATTCACGAAACGGTCGACGATTCGCGGCATTTCGTGCTGTTCAACCGGATCATGGTGGCCCTTTCCAATCTGCGAAACTTGGGTGTCGTCGGGGACGTGGACGATATCCTCCGCTCGCAGGCCGAGAACGATGAATCGGGACTCGAAACCAGCTATGCCATGATCGGGGCATTCGTGTGGGCCATTCCCGTGCTGGGCTTCATCGGCACCGTGCAAGGCCTGAGCGACGCCATCGGCCAATTCGGCACGGTTTTGCAGGCAACGGGCGAACTCTCCGAGATCAAACATGCTTTGCAACAGGTGACGGCCGGCCTGGCGACGGCCTTTGAGACCACATTTCAAGCGCTGGTGTTTGCACTATTCATCCAGTTGGCGCTGGTTTATCTAAAGGCTTCGGAAGAGGATTTCCTGGATGCCTGCGGAGATTACTGCCTCAAGCAAATCGTGAATCGGTTGCGGATGATGCCCTTTCAAGCCGAGCAACTTTCTTGACGATGGGTTCCTGACGATAGTGGATAACAGCCGCGGAAGCGGGGAGGCGCCTGATGAGTCGCTGGTTTTGCAAATTCGAGGGGGCCACATCCGGGCCCTTCACACGCGACGAACTGGAATATCTATACGACCGGGGCCGACTGACCGCGGCGACGGAAATTCGCGGCGAAGCTGAACGAGCCTGGTCGCGGGCCGATAGCGAGCTGAAGGAACTGTTTCCGCAGGCCACGGTGCTGGTGGCGGAACCGCCGGTCGCGGTAGCCGCGGTCAGCACTCAGCCTGAAGCGCGGGCTGTTGTAGCGCCGCCTAAACCTGGTCCACCCCCGTTGCCGACGGAAGAGTCCGAAGCCGAGCGCCGCCGTAAGCAGATGCT
>JAYTUF010000684.1:0-4633 GCA_043744755.1 Anatilimnocola sp. | reverse complement strand
CCAAAGACTCCCGACCCCTGGCCGTTAAATGATATACTTCAGTCGCGTGACTTAAATCCTCGTGTGAGGCGAACCCATGACCATCGACCAACTTCGCGCCGCGTACAACGCTCAGCCGTTTCGTCCATTCACGATTCATTTGGCGGATGGCAGAGAATTGCCAGTGTTATCGCGCGAGTTCATTTTCACCGTCCCCAGCGGTCGAACGATCATTGTGGTTCAGCCGGATGATACGACCAACATCATCGACATGCTGCTAATCACCGATCTGGAATTCAAGTCACCTGGGAACGGCTCGCGTAAGAGCCGCAAAGGGCAGAACTAACACTGCGTTGCATTCTGCGACCAAATAATTGAACTATGAACAGTTTGGTTGTCGAACTACCGAGTGAGTTGCGCGCCGAGGTCGCCCGTCGCGCGGGAGAAGAACCGGGCCGCGAGTCCGCTTGGGTAGCGGACGCTATCCGAGAAAAACTCGCCGCGTGCGCCCAGTTAGAATATTTGGAGAGCCGCGCGGCGAGGGGGAGCCGAGAGGCTTATGAAAAGGTGTTGGCCAAAGTGCCTCCTGTCAGCCCGGTGCCAGGAGACGAGCGAAAGTCGTCGCGACTAACCGACGGCTGACGCTGCAATCCCAGGGCATCCGAATGCAGATCGAGATCATTGCAAAATCCATTTGGTTCCACTTGCACGGCGTCGCAGGCGATGTCGAAGGGGAGCGATACGGCGAAGTTGGCTTGCGCCTGATGAATGAAATGTGGCGGGTAGTCAAAGGGGCCGCGGTTCCGACGACAGGCATCAACCATTGGGTTTACCTGCCGGCTGGACGACTGTTCGTCGGTGTTGAACTTCGCAATCCAGAGCAGGCCAAGGTCCCCGCTCAACTGGAACCGCTGGAGTTCGAACTGCAGCGGTATCTGCGGCATGTCCACAGGGGGCCTTATCAAGCATTGCCCCCAAAGTGGAAAGAATTGCAAGCCGAGCTGGCCACTCGGGGCGAGGTCATCGGTTCTCCATCGCTGGAGATTTACGGCCATCATTGCGACGAACCGCCGGAGTTGGAAACGACGATCTTGATCGGCCTTCAACAACAACGCTGAGTCGCTGTATGGCACAAAGGTGCTGGACCGGATTGGGCAACTTGACGCGGATGTTTGCACTGCGACAATGAGGTTGTTACCCAGAGGATATCATAGTGCTGACAGATGTGCTGACCGTCGCCCGCGCGCTACCTCGCGCGGAACAATTGCGGCTGATCCAAGAACTGGCCGCCGCGCTGCTGCGGGACGAGACCCAGTCTCTAATCGAGCCGGGTCGAGAATATCCCGCGTGGTCCCCGGATGCCGCTTTCGGAGCCGCAGATGTCCTTCTCCGATCCCTCGGTGACGACCGAGAGCAGCCATGAGCAATAGGCGCGAACGGTTTCCGTTCGTGATGCGCGATGCCGCGGCCGGGCCAGCAAGCTTGGCACCCATGCTAAAACTGCAGTTGCGCCTTGCCGGTCGCGAGGAAATTGTGTGGGGCCTCATTGACTCGGGAGCAGCGGTGAACGTATTGCCGTGGTCCGTGGGCGAGCGGCTGGGCGCGAACTGGGGATCCGCTCCTCCGGTGACCTTGACGGGCAATCTGGCTATGGTTGAGGCACGCGTGGTAGTCTGCGAGGGTCTCCTGGGTGAGTTCAGGCCGCGGCGGCTGGCGTTCGCTTGGTCGCGGTCGGATGCGGTCCCAGTTCTTCTTGGGCAAGTCAATTTCTTACTTGAGTTCGATGTCTGTCTTTCGCGTTCGGGTCAATGGTTTGATGTAGCTGAGCCGGGCGAGGCACCGTAGGCCGTGCGTCGCGCTGGGGCAGCGCGACTTTCCCCCAGCCACCCATCTATTCAAAACACTGAGTGGCGTGCGTGACGATGACTCTGAGTGAGCTAGCTTATCCGATTTTTGCGTGCGATAATCATCCAGCGAAGGCGAACCGAACGTGCAGTCGCTAAGTATCGTGCTGATGTGCATCGCTGCGGCTGTGGGTTATGGCATCGTCCACGACCAGGTCACGGCCCGCGTCTGCGTCCTGGGAGGCACGGAACCGCGCGGCTGGCACGACTCGCTCGCCGGCACGCGAGTGATTAAGATTCGCAAATGATTTGCTGATGAAATCGAAAGGAAATACCGAGCGTATTATTTACTACTTGATAACCATAAATAGAAGTACATGTGACGTAAGTTAACTATACCTCTAAAGTGGGGCGTCCATTAATGAACGCGGTTTTCGGCAGGAATATGCGTATTTCCCCAGAACGGCGCTAGTTTTGGCTCGGCGGGGCGAGCCATTGATGGACAAATCGGATGCAGCGGAAATAGGCCAGCCTAAGTTACGTCACGAGATGGGTCGCCAGGCTTGATTTTTTCGTACAATGCGGCACTCGCCGGTTGCCCCTCTCCCCGTCGTGAGTGCTGCATGACTATTGACGAAGAGCTGGTTCCCAGCGACGTGATTCCTGCCGGCGGCCTGCCGGCGCTGCGGTGGCGGGAGATGCCGCCGCCGGTGCCGATGTGGAAGATGATCGGACCGAGCGTCATCCTCGCCGGTCTCGCTTTGGGGAGCGGCGAGTATGTGCTCTGGCCGTTCATCACCTTCAAGAGCCAGTTCGTCTTCTTCTGGGCCTGCTTGCTCGCCGTGGTGACGCAGTATTTTCTCAACCTGGAGATCATGCGCTGGACGCTCGCAACTGGCGAAACGACGCTCATCGGTTTGCAGCGGATGAGCCGCTTCGTCGCGCCCGTGTTTCTGGCCCTCAACATCATTCCCTGGATGTTGCCCGCCTGGGCCCAAGGTTGCTCGCAGATTCTCGGCTGGCTGATATCCGGACCGACGTTTGATGCGGGGGGCGCGATCGTGCGCGGGCAGTACGACAACGTGATTTCGATCGTCACGCTGCTGATGTGCGGCGTGATCCTGACTGCGGGGCCGGTCGTTTACGAAACGGTCGAAAAGGTGCAGCTCTTTCTCGTGGCTCTGATCCTCGTCATTGTCGTCGGACTCGCCGCCTGGCTGGTCTGTCTCCGGCCCGATGCACTCGTGACGCAATGGACCGCGGTCTTCACGTTCGGCTATCCGCAGTTCCTTCCCAAGTTCGACGCCACGCTCACGCCGATGTTGCTGCTCGGCGCCCTGGCCTTCGCCGGCGCTGGCGGGACGATGAACCTCGCACAGGCGAACTACATCAAGGACAAGGGCTATGCGATGGGGACCCACATCGGCCGCCTGACGAGTCCCTTCACCGGCAACGAAGAGGCCATCAGCGAAACCGGCTTTCACTTTCCTCATACCCCCGCCAACATGGCCCGCTGGCGGCAATGGTGGACCGCGGCCTGCTGGGAACATTTTGTGTCGTTCCTGCTGACCTGCATCGTCTGCCTCGCGCTGCTGACGCTGATCAGCTACATCGTGTTCTACGACGCGGCGGGCAACTTGCAGGTCGATCCCAATCTTTACAAAGAGGGGCTCGGCTTTGTCTGGGCCGAAGCACAGCGGCTGGGCGAATTGATTGGTCCCGCGGCGAAGATTGCGTTTTTGGTGATGGGCGTCGCGATTCTGTTCACCACCGAGTTCGGCGTGCTCGATGCAAGCAGCCGAATTTCGACCGACCTCGTTAAGGTCGCCTGGTTGCGTGAGAACAACAAATGGAGCGAAGGACGACTCTATTTCTGGTTCCTGTGGGGCGAGATCTTTCTGGCGATCGGCATTCTGTCGTTGGAATACGTCGGGCTGAAGGTTGGAGCGCTGGCCTTGTTTCAACTTACCGCAGCCATGAACGGCGGCGTGATGTTCTTGTACGCCGTGCTGCTCTTCTTCATGAACTCGCAGCGGCTGCCGAAAGACATTCGCATCCCCGCCTGGCGGCTGGCGATCCTGGGCTGGACGATTCTGTTCTTCGGCTTCTTCAGCGCCTGGGCTGCCTACGATGGCTGCAGCCAGATTGCGGCAAAGTTCCAAAGTCCCAAAGTTGTCCCAGCGGTTACCAAATAAGCTCCTGGCCCATTGAGCGCCCATGCGACATAATGCGAGAGAGTCAACCCTTTTAGATTGCAGGTGTGCCGATGCCCGTCAGCGAAGAAATTGTCCGCGAAGAACTGAAAAAAGTGATCGATCCTGAGTTGTTCGTCAACATCATCGACCTGGGGTTGGTGTATGACGTGGTGGTGGCCGAGACACCCGAGGCGAAGTCGAACATCTCGATTCAGATGACCATGACCAGCCCGATGTGCCCTGCCGGGCCGCAGATGATCGCCAACAGCAAGCAAGTGCTGGGGGCGGTGGAAGGCGTGGGCGAAGTCGAGATCAAAATTGTGCTCGATCCGCCCTGGACCCCCGACCGGATGACCGAAGAGGCGCGAGATCAGTTGGGGATTTTTTAAGCGAGCTTACAATGCAGCGTTTTCTGGTTCTGCTGGCGGTGCTGTTGATGTCTGCCGATTCCCAACTGCTCGGTCAAGCGCCCCAGGCCGGTTACGAACGTTCCGGCACCATGCGGAACCAAAGCCGCTCGGTGGTGATGGCCAAGAATGGACTGGTCGCCACGAGTCATCCGCTGGCCGCGCAGGCGGGGCTGGAGATGCTCCAAGCCGGCGGCACCGCGGCCGA
>JAYTUF010000683.1:0-18210 GCA_043744755.1 Anatilimnocola sp. | reverse complement strand
CGCCCGGGCCTTCTTCGGCTTCCTGCGCTTTCATGAATGGCACCAGAGTGTTGATCTTTACGTACAGCGAGGCGGAATCCTCGGCTTGGCCCGAGATGATCAGCGGCGTGCGCGCCTCGTCGATCAAAATGGACTCGACCTCATCGACGATGCCGAAGTTAAGACCGCGCATCACGCGCTCGCCCTTGTTCGTCACCATATTGTCGCGCAGGTAGTCGAAACCGAATTCGTTGTTGGTGCCGTACGTGATGTCGCAGTCATAAGCGGCCTGGCGCTCATCGACGTCCATATCGCTTTGAATCGCGCCGACGGTCAGGCCCAGGCCCAGATAGAGCGGACCCATCCATTCCATATCGCGGCGGGCGAGGTAATCGTTCACGGTAACAACATGCACGCCCTTGCCTTCGAGCGCGTTCAGATAAGCGGGCAACGTCGCGACCAGGGTCTTCCCTTCGCCCGTTACCATTTCGGCGATGGCCCCGCTGTGCAGCACCATGCCGCCGACGAGCTGCACATCGTAATGCCGCATGCCGAGGAACCGCCGGCCCCCCTCGCGACCAACGGCGAAGGCTTCGACGAGGATGTCGTCCAGTGATTCTCCAGCCTTTAATCGCTGGCGAAATTT
The DNA here is from genome assembly GCA_043744755.1 of Anatilimnocola sp. GTDB lineage: Bacteria > Planctomycetota > Planctomycetia > Pirellulales > Pirellulaceae > Anatilimnocola. The sequence goes on along the minus strand of JAYTUF010000683.1, from coordinate 17,585 downwards.
GACGGTCTGCTCGCGCAGCTCCACGTCGCTCATAGCTTGGTAACGTGATTCGAGTTCGTTGATCGCCTCGACCTTGGCGCGCATCTTGCGCACCAGGCGAGCGTTCGACGTGCCGAACATGGCCGTCACGCCCCGTTCAAAGCCGGAGAGCAGGCCGCCAAAAAACTGGCCAAACGATTCCCAAGTCCGCTCAAGTAGATCCATACTTCACATCTTGTCGCAAAAAAATGGTAGCGCGCACGGTAGTCCCTGTGCACGAACTGCATTGCCCGCGATCTCCGCGCAGACCGACATCCTGCCAGCCCTGGCGTGACCCGCCGCCTCGTACTGCAAACGCCTTGCCCAAGTGCGACACGCGTCACTCGGATTGGCGCAACGTGTTGGCGCAACAGGGGCAGCCCCAAAAGTTTATTGCGATAAGGGAAAATGGTCAATTGCGGATTGACTGCCGGAATGGCAGGGGGCCGAGGAGAGAGTTTTGAGTTCTGAGTTTTGAGTTCTGAGACAGGAGGGAAGTTTGGCTTATTCCAAAGGTGAACTAGCAAGCCGTTGGCAGCAAATAACTTACAACCGACGGGCCGGTATTAGATTCTGGTCTCAGCACTCAAAACTCAGAACTCAGAACTATTGCCTATCCCAGCTTCCACGGCGCTCGATAGGGCCGATCCAGCAGCGCGGCGGCATCGGCATCGTCCACCTTCTCGGCGACCGGGTCCCATTTCAGCTTTTTGCCCACACGGGTGGCGGCGTTGGCTAGGTGGCAGATGGTGGCACTGCGATGGCCAATCTCGACGTCGCAAATCGGGTTCTCGCGCGCGGCAATGCAAGCCAGAAAATCCTTGTGATGGCCGGGGCTGTTGTAGAGCTTAGTGTCGCTGTCTTTGAGCTTGGTCGTGAGCAGGCCATCGATGCTCGACGTGATCTTGCCGCGGTTGACCCAGACCTGTCCTTTGTCACCGATGAAGGTGGTGCCGCCGGGAATCTCTTTACCCTCGTAGTCACTTTTTCCCTGGACCACGATCATCTTCACGCCGCTGGCATAAGTGCAGGTCACGCGGCAGGTCTCGCTCACCTCGTGCCACTTCATGGGGTGGAAAGTCGCGGTCCCTTCAATTTCGACCGGGCCACTGTTGTCCATCCCCAGGCCCCACTGCGCGATGTCGATGTGATGCGCGCCCCAGTTGGTCATCTGGCCGCCGGAGTAATCCCAAAAGAAGCGGAAGTTGTAATGGACTCGCTTCTTGTTGTACGGCCGATACGGCGCTGGGCCGAGCCACATGTCGTAATCGAGTTCAGCCGGTGGATCGCTATCCGGCACCGGTTCGCCCGGATGGTTCGACTTGGGCAAGCCGACCAGCACCGTGTGGATCTTGCCTACGTAGCCATTGCGAGCCAGCTCGCAGGCCTGGCGAAACTCCTTGCTGCTGCGTTGCTGCGAGCCGGTCTGCACCACGCGTTTGTACTTGCGGGCCGCGGCCACCATCTTCCGCCCTTCGGCCACCGTCAGCGTGAGCGGCTTTTCGCAGTACACGTCCTTGCCCGCTTCGCAGGCGTGAATCGTGGTGAGCGCGTGCCAATGATCGGGGGTCGAAATCACAATCGCGTCGATATCTTTCCGGTCGAGCAGCTTGCGATAGTCGCCATAGACATCGCACTTATTCCCCTTGTCGGCAACCATCTTCGCAGCCTTGGCCGCGTTGTCTTTATCGACGTCGCAAACCGCGGCGGCATTGCTGATGAACGCCCCCAGGTTGCCCCGCCCCTGTCCGCCCAAGCCAATGTGCCCCGTGATCACGCGATCCGACGCACCGAACGCTCGCAGCGGCACGAAGTAAGGAATTGCCAGCGCGGACGCCGCAGCGGCTGCGGAAGTGCCGAGAAACGAGCGACGAGAAAGCAGACTCATGACGAAGTTCCTTCAGCGAAGAGAATTCTCAATCTGGTTTTGCGAAAGGACTGCCCACGTAATATAGCCTGCCAGGGAGAAGAAAACTCACGTCGGCGATAGAACGAGGGCCAGGAATAGCCTAAAATAACAACTCGCTTTAGCACTGCTCGGATTTAGGGTTGGGTGGCACTGGCTAGGAAGTCGAGCAGTTGACTCGGTCCGCGCAGTAGACCCCACCGAGACTGACTGCCAGTGCTGAGCGGCAGTGAACGCTGCACTGGCAGTTCGTCGCGGCAACGCTGACTTACAAACGGCGTTTGTGGCGCGACTCCTAGCCAGTGCCACCCTCAAACCAAGTCGTGCCAAAGCACTAGTTGCCTCGAACCCTTCCGACTCCGGCTGAAACATGGATCGTCGATGAACGCCAGTGAATCACTCTACGCCCAGCAAGCCAAAAAGCATGTTGCGAATTTTGAGAATGAATCCCAGGTCATGCGCGACCAGCGGGCGGCCATGGACTGCGGGGATTGCGATGCCGTACTGCACATGGGGGTCGAAGCGTTCGGTTGGATCATTCAGGCTGATAACTTGTACCGCCGGGAATTGTACGACGATAAAGTTGAGCACAGTCCGGGCTTTGAAGATGCGCTCGAATTGCTATTTGTTGCCTGGTTGCGATCTTGCGAATTCATTAATCCGTGGATTCTAAAAGTTCAAGAGGCCGGCTATCATCTCGATCATCTTGAAAAATTCCGCAAGTGTGAAGCAGAGGTTCGAGCCATTGTGGGCTTCCACACTCCAGACCGCGATCATGTAATGACTGACGCCCTGCGACTCTTGCGCGATCAGGCAATCGCCGAGCACCACAATGGCCAAACTGCCGAGTTCATTTCGGAATAGAAACCAAACGAGTCGGCGGTTTCGGGAACAACTGGCAAGCCTGCCGCCAGAAATCTTGGGCATCACTAAAAAGTGTTGCCGATTCTTTGATCGAAATCCGACGCACCCCTCGTTGCGGCACCACCAACTCCGCGAAACGAAAACAGGTATGCACGTCCCGGGCAGCTTCTCAGTGTCGATCAACAAACAATATCGCGCCATCTACTTTGTCGGCGACAACAGCATCAATGTCTGGTACTGGATCGGCACGCATTCTGAGTACGACATTTTTACCGGAAATGGATAATAGTTTCGCGGCCTTCAGATCCATTTCGGTTGCCTCTCGGCTACGAATGACAATGAAATCCAAGCGGCTTAAAACTCGCGCAGGAAAACACTGCGCAAATCCGCCGTTTATTCTTGATCCGCGCATCCTGTTTGCTTAGAACTGAAATTAGCCAGGAACCGAGCGACCAGGCTTTTTCATTAATTCAAAATGCCTCTCCGGGAGATGCTGATGTGCGCGCGAGAAGAGCGAGGAGGTGCCGGACCAGCCGGCTTTACGTTAGTCGAACTGCTGGTCGTGATTGCGATTATCGGGGTGTTGGTCGCGCTGCTGCTGCCCGCGGTGCAGGCCGCCCGCGAGTCCGCCCGCCGCACGCAATGCGTCAATCATTTGAAGCAGATCTGTCTGGCCCTGCATAACTTCGAAAGTTCGTTTCACCGCCTGCCGGCCGGCGAGCATCAGCCCACTTCGGCTGGCTATCTTTCGCCGCATGCCCTGATCGCCAATCAGTTTGAGCAGAGCGGCGTCTACAACAAGCTCGATCTGAATCAAGGCCCGTTTTCGGTACAAAACGCCGCCGCCGCTGCCACGCAGCCGAAGTTCTTGATTTGCCCCAGCGATCCTTTTCCCGGTAAGAACGAATACATGGGCTGGACGAACTACCATTCGAACGCCGGCACGTGGGCGCCGCTCACTGGGTGGGATGGCGTGTTTGGCCCCGTCGAAAATGTCGGCGGCGGTCCCCCCATCGGCCCGCTCAAGCTGGGCGATCTGACCGATGGTCTGAGCTACACTGCCGGCTTTGCCGAAGTGGTGAACGGCGCTGGCAACATCGCCAAGCCGCCCAATTCGAGGTTCGATTGCTATGATACGGCTGTTTCGCCAACGGGCGCCATTCCTGCCGCCCGCGCGGCCTTCGCGGCGGGGAACTGGAAAACGTCAACTATTCCCTGGACCGGCACCTGGCGGTGGCGCGGTTATCCCTGGACCGAAGGGACCGTCTGGCGAAATTGGTACAATCACCTGGGCCCGCCCAACACAACGTGCTGGGTTCCCAACGGCGACTTTTGGCGAATCGTTTCGCCGGCGGCTAGCATGCATCCGGGCGGCGTGAATGTGGCCATGATGGACGGCAGCGTGAAATTCGTCTCCGAACGGGTGGATGCCGACGTCTGGACGGGCGCCGGATCCCGTGCGGGTGGCGAAGCGCTGATGCTGCCGTAAGGAATCAATTTCTCAATCTCCTAGTTACTAGTTCCAAACTTACTTCCCCAACTCTTTCATGATCCGTTACCTGATTCCCACGGCCCTGTTACTGACTTCTTGTTTTACCGGCTGCTCCGACGCGCCGCAGCCCAAGACGGAAGACCCCCTCGAAATCGAAAAAATCCGCCAGAAAGAGCTGGAGAACTCGCATCGCGAGATCCACGGCACGCCGCCGCCCGTGAAGCCGTCATAGGTTGAGCTGGTGGTCCGGGGTATCAATGCTTGCCAAGTGAAGTTCAACTTGTTTCCCTGTGTTTGCGGAGCGAGTCTCGTGAGGTTTAGTAGCGGACCAATGACCGCCCCGCCGGCACGAGCAGGCAGGCGGTCGCGGATGAGCTACGATTTGGAGAGTTGGTAGATCCCTAACCAATCGGCAAGTTTTTTTAGTCGCGATCCAAACCATGCCCACACCTTCGCTCATTCCTCTGGACGACCTGCTCGCGGTTCCACCCGACCAGATCGATACCATTCGCACGCACGCCGCGGGGCCGCAGGGGGAGTTGCCGCTCAGCGATGCGATGCTGCGGGACTGGACCAGTGGTGATCTGTTCGGCCTGTCGCAGAATGCGGGGATGGGTTGGTCGCCGCAGGAATTGCTGGGGCCGCAATATTTGATCTTGAGCACGCAAGGCGGCGTGCGCGCGCCGGACGGCACACCCATCGCGCTGGGTTATCACACGGGTCACTGGGAAGTCGGGCTGCTCGTGCAAGCCGCCGCCCGTGAGATCAAGGCCCTCGGCGGCGTTCCCTTCGCGGGGCATGTGTCTGATCCTTGCGATGGCCGAACGCAAGGGACCATCGGGATGTTCGATAGTCTGCCGTATCGCAACGACGCTGCAATTGTGCTGCGGCGGCTGATCCGCTCACTGCCGCAGCGGCAGGGGATCATTGGCATCGCCACCTGCGACAAAGGCTTGCCCGCGATGATGCTCGCCTTGGCCGGCACGTCGCAGTTCCCTAGCGTGATTGTCCCCGGCGGCGTGACGCTGCCGCCGACGGAAGGAGAAGACGCCGGCAAGGTGCAGACCATCGGCGCTCGCTATGTGCAAGGAGAAATGTCGCTCCACGACGCAGCCGTCGCCGGTTGTTCCGCCTGTGCGACTCCGGGTGGCGGTTGCCAGTTCCTCGGCACGGCGGCCACTTCGCAAGTGATTGCCGAAGCCCTCGGCATGGCGCTGCCGCATTCCGCGCTCGCGCCCAGCGGTCAACCGATCTGGCTCGACCTGGCCACCCGCAGCGCCCGCGCGGTGCATCAATTGGCGACTCGCGGATTGAAGCTCAAAGACATTCTCACCGACGCGAGCGTGCGGAACGCGATAGTCGTTCACGCAGCCTGCGGCGGCTCCACGAATCTGCTGCTGCATGTCCCCGCCATCGCGCACGCGGCCGGCTTGCGTCGCCCGACGGTCGCCGACTGGAGCGAAATCAATCGTCGCGTGCCGCGCTTTGTTTCGGTGCTGCCGAATGGACCCGTCGCCCATCCCACGGTGCGAATGTTCCTCGCCGGCGGCGTGCCGGAGATCATGCTGCACCTGCGAGCCTTGAATCTGCTCGAACTCGACGCGCTGACCGTCACGGGCCATCGCTTGGGCGAAGTGCTCGATTGGTGGGAACGAGCGCCGCGGCGACAGATGGTGCGGCAAGTTCTGCAAGAGCGCGACCACGTCTCGCCGGATGATGTCATCATTCCACCCGCCGAAGCCCGCCGCCGCGGCTTGACCAGCACCGTTTGTTTTCCGCAAGGGAACATCTGCCCGGAAGGTTCCGTCATCAAGGCCACGTCGATCGATCCGAAAGTGGTTGATGCCGACGGCGTCTATCGCAAAACGGGACCCGCCCGCGTCTTCACTTCCGAGCGAGAGGCCATCCGCGCCGTGAAAGGACAAACGCCGAACCCGGTGAAAGCCGGCGATGTGTTGGTGCTGATCGGCCGCGGACCGATGGGTTCCGGCATGGAAGAGACGTATCAAATCACGTCTGCCCTCAAGTTCCTGAAATGGGGCCGCGACGTGGCCGTCGTCACCGACGCCCGGTTCTCCGGCGTGAGCACCGGCGCCTGCATCGGCCACGTGGGACCGGAAGCGCTTGCCGGCGGTCCTATCGGCAACCTCCGCGATGGCGACATCATTCGCATCGTGATCGACAGGAACAATCTGACAGGCACCGTCGATTTCATCGGCGAAGGAGTGAATTCTTATACACCGGAAGAAGGCGCACTCGCGCTGGCCCTGCGGCAACCCCGCAGCGATCTCTTCCCTGACAAAGACCTCCCCGCCGACACCCGCCTGTGGGCTGCGTTGCAACGCGCCGGCGGCGGCACCTGGGGCGGCTGCGTTTACGACGTGGACAAAATCATTGCCACACTGGAAGCGGGGGAAGCGGTCTTGGCCAAAGTGCCCTAGCGAAATCTTTTAAATCTTTCTCCAAGAGCCAGCGACTTGTGGCCTCCTCGCCATTCTATAACACTCGTTTACACAATCGTGTAACATCCATTTGCCAGGTTACGCCCAGTCGCGGCCGATGAGCTCGCGCTCCAGGCCTATTTGCTGCGTGGATCATTTGGCGGGTGGCTGCTGCGAAGCGGAAACAGGCATAATCAAATGAAGCGAAATCGCCATCGCAGGCTACAGGTCGAGCAGCTCGAAAATCGTCAACTGCTAGCATTCACCGTGGTCAATGTCGATGTTTTCGGCCCCACGTTGCGGCTTGTCGCGGATTTCAATTCGCCAATCAATGTAGCGACGGTGCAAGTTGGCGATCTGCAGGTTGACGGTTCACAGCCCGCAACTTCGTTCAATGTGATAGACACGGACACGCTGGAGTTCTTCCTGCCGGCGCTCGGCACCGGCACCCATTCCGCGGCCATTGCGGCGGGCGCGATCAATGATTCTGGCGGCACCGGCGTCGATCTGTTTTCAAGATCGTTCATCGTTGCGAGCGCTCCGCAGTTCACCATCAAGCACAATCCCCGTTTGCAACCGGGCAATGCGCCTCTCGCGGGATACGCGGGTGGTTCCCTCGACCGCGTGGATCTTCTCTGGCAGACCATCCCCGGCGGCGCGGGAACGCAAGATACATTTGCCGTGCAGTATCGCGCGGTGGGTGCGACCGCGTGGCAATCAACGACGCTCAATGCCGTGATCAACACGGGCGTTGAAAATCGCGTCGTTCAGTCAGCGACCATCACCGGGCTGAGCTGGAACGCGAACTATGAATATCGTGTCCGGCATTCGCAGGCGGATGTGATCGTGGGGCAGTATCAAAGTACGTTTCGCACGCGGTTGCAGGCCGGCGACATAACCCCCTTCACATTCGCCGCCTATGGCGACTCGGCCAGCGGTGCAGCGGCCGGTTTTCGGCAGGTGCAGGGACGGATCAACCAAACCAGTTCGGCTTTCTCGGTGCTGCTGGGCGACAATGTTTACGATGCGGGCACGCATCAGGAGTCGGATGCCCGCTTCAGTCCGACGATCAATCCCGAAGCCGCCACGTGGATGGCTGGGCACATCGATTATCTGGGGCTGGGCAATCATGACATCGCCACCGGATCCGGGCTCCCCAGCGAACAGAATTATTCCGTGCCAGTGCCCGTGGCGGGAGTCTCCGCGCCAGCCGCCCCGCCGGCCTCCGAACGCGGCGAGCATAACTTTTCCTGGGATTATGGCAATGTGCATTTCATCACCTTCGACACGAACAGCCTATCGGACGTGACGCGACTGGATGGTTTGCTGAATTGGGTCATCGCCGATCTTACGGCCTCGACAGCTCGCTGGAAGATTGTCTACGGCCATCACCCACTCGCGGGTGTGCCCGATAAACCGGAAAGTCCCAGTGACAACTACTATCAACAGGTCGTCAATCGTCTGAAAGCGGTCGGCGTCGATCTGTACATGACCGGCCACTCGCACACTTACAGTTGGACCTACCCACTGACCGGGCAGATCAACGGTTTGGCGACGTATGTCAATCATGGCGTGGCTGACCAATTCATCGCCGGAGAGGGCTTAACACAACTCGTATCTGGCTTGGGGGGTAAAGAGATTCGTAGCGGCGATTACTCTCCATTCCCTTTCGTTGCCAAAGGGTTTTCCAGCACAACGTTGGTACCGGCCAGGCTGGGATTCTCGCAAGTCAGCGTCACGCAGAATCAGCTGTCCGTAGCCTATGTCGCAGCTGACAATGGCGCGACCATTGATGCGTTTACCATCAACAAAGATGACACCGTGCAAACGGCCTCGTTCCAACAAGGCACGAGTGGCTACGCCAGTGCGGTCGATACCTTCCTGCACCAGAATGCACCGACTACAAACAATGCCGCGGCGACGTCGCTCAAAGTTGACAACGATGATCCCGCGGGGACGGGATCGGACGCACAAACCTTGCTCCGGTTCGACAATCTGTTCGGGGCAGGAGCGGGGCAGATTCCGACGAATGCCACGATCCGTTCCGCAAGGCTGCAATTGCAAGTGACCAATGGCAGCGTGAACAACATGAATCTACACCGCATGGTCGCGAGTTGGTCCGCTACCGATACGTGGAACTCGCTTGTCGGCGGCGTGCAAACCAACGGCGTTGAGGCGCTGACCGCGCCCGACACTTCCTCGGGCCAGTCGCAAGTGGGCTCGATCTCCTTCAATGTACTTTCCAGCGTGCAGGCCTGGCTTGCTAGTCCTACGACGAACAAGGGCTGGGCCATTGTGCCGACCGGCGGTGATGGGGTTGATTTTCATGCGTCCGAAGGGGCCAACAAGCCGAAGTTGATTGTGACGTATGTCATTCCTACGGGACCGAACAATCCACCGGTCGCCGTCAACGACACGGCGACGACTCCCGGCAATACGGCCGTCATCATTTCCGTGCTGACAAACGACACCGATCCCAACAGCGACGCGCTCTCGGTGCAATCCGCGACTCAGCCGCTGCATGGCACAACCGTCGTCAATGCTGGCGGCACGGTGACCTATACACCCGCGAATGGATATTTTGGTCTCGATAGTTTTGGCTACACAATCAGCGATGGCCGGGGCGGCACCGCGACCGCGACGGTCAACGTGACCGTGTTCCAGACAACATCGTTTCAACAAGGAGTCAATGGCTACGCTGGGACGATCGACACTTACTTGGAACAGAACGCGCCGACGGCAAACAACTCGGCGGCCACGTCGCTCAATGTCGATGGCGACGAACCCGCCGGCACAGGTTTGGACGTGCAGGCCTTGTTGCGGTTCGATAATTTGTTCGGCAACGGTGTGGGGCAAATTCCGCCCGGCGCTACGATCAACTCCGCGATGCTGCAATTGCAAGTCACCAACCTGGGTAATAGCCTGAATCTACACCGCATGTTGACCAATTGGGCGGCGACTGATACCTGGAACTCGCTTGTTGGCGGCGTGCAGAACAATGGCGTCGAAGCGCTGGCGGCGGCGGATGTGGCCAGCGGGGCAGTCGCGTTGGGGACGCTGTCGATCAATGTCTTGTCGAGCCTTTCGGCCTGGAATGCGTCGCCGGCGTCGAACTTAGGCTGGGTCTTGTTGCCGACGGGCACCGATGGCGTTGACTTCGATTCAGCCGAAGGGACCATCAAGCCGCGGCTGACGGTCAATTTCGTTCCCCCGCCGTCGTTTCAGGTCTCGTCTTTCTCGTCCACCTCGACGGGCGCTGTGCTCGATTTCAATCGCGATTTGAATCCTGCCGCGCTGAATCTCTTTGACCTGCAAGGTGGAACGCTCGGGCTGGCGGATGTGACGCTGGTCGGCGCGACGGTCGGCGACGTGCGCGGGTCGGTGGTGATTGATTCGAGCTTGCGGCGTTTGACATTTGTGGCCACGGTCGGCGTGCTGCCGCCGGATTCATACACGCTCACGCTGCGCAGCGCCGCGGATGGATTCATTGATACCACGACCACGCTGCTCGATGGCGATGCAAATAGCACCGCCGGCGGCAACTACGTGCGAACGTTCATCGTCAGTTCGTCCCCCGCAAACGCCGTGACGCTCAGTGTGGCTAACTTCGCCCGCGGGCCGCAGCAGTCGGTGAACATTCCGGCGAATGGCGCCAGTGGGTTGCCAATTGCCTTCAGCAATGGTGGCGGCATTACGACGGCGACGTTTAACTTGCGCTACAATCCAGCGCTGCTGAACATCACGGCCGCTACGGTCGCGCCCGGTTTGCCCGCGGGGGCGACGGTGAGCATCAACACCGGCACGGCGGGCGTTGCGGTTATTCAGTTCAATAGTCCCACGGCCCTTGTGGCGGGGACAACCAGATTCGTTGATCTAACGGCAAATGTGCCGACCACCGCAACGTACCGCACTAAACACGTGCTCGACTTTACGAACATTGTCTTGAACGCCGGGCTCATTCCCGCCGTCGATGACGACGCGCTGCACATCGCCGCCTATTTTGGCGATACGACTGGCAACGGATCGTACAGTTCAACCGATGCCGCGAAGATTTCCCGCGTGGCCGTTGGTTTCGATACGGGTTTTCAACTTTATAAGCTGCTCGATCCAACGATCATCGGCGATGTCTCCGGCGCGGGGGGCATTTCATCCACCGATACCTCGCGAATGCTGCAAGCCGCGGTCGGCTTTCCTATCGCGGAAATTCCGCAGCTGCCGCTTCCTGCGGTTTCACTCCTGCAAGGTGGCCCCGATCCCAAGCTGAGCATTCCCACGAACCTTGTAGCGGCGCGTGGCAGCGAATTGATTGTGCCCGTGAATATCGATAGCATCGTCAACCTGACCGGCAATGGCTTGGAATCCGCGGACCTGGTGATTTACTACGACCCCAAGGTGCTGAGCATTACCAGCATCAGTCTCGGCAGTTTAGTCGCCAGCCGCGGTGGCTGGATGATCGCCTCACGGATCGACGCCCCGGCGGGACGCATTTTTGTTTCGCTCGCCGGCAACCGACGTTTGGAGGGTTACTTCCAAGGCGAGTTAGTGCAAATGCACGCCCTGGTGAAAGCAACGGCGAAACCAGGGCCCAGTGCCATCAATCTCGCCGCGTCAGCGTCGAATACTGCGCAGGTGACGCAACTCAATGAAGGCTATCTGACTCTCGTTCCCGCGCCGACGAATGCCGCGAACGATCCCGGCGTTGATGGCCTGCTGACGATCCTGGCAGGGCCGACGAACCGGCTTGCGCGGGATTTGGCCCTGTTACAAATTCTCGCCAGCGGACAGCGCGACCTGGTCAGTCACGCTCCTGTTTCGCGCCTGCTTCGACCGACCCGGCCAGGGCGGCGGTAACTGGAACGCCCTGTGTGGGTAACTGTTCTCGTTCCTTGCCATCCAGAATGCAACTGACGTTCACATCGCCCATCACGTTGAGTGCCGTGCGGCAGCGGTCGAGGAACCAATCGACGGCGAGCAGCATGGGAATGTGCTTGATGTCGAGGCCCACGGCGGTGAAGACGAGCGTCATGGTGACGAGGCCTGCTTCGGGAATGCCAGCCGCGCCGACGGAGGCTATCACGCTTGTGATGACCACTAAGAACTGTTGCCAGAGTGACAGTTGTTGCCCGATGAGCTGCGCGATGAACAAAGCGGACATGGCTTCATAGAGCGCCGTACCATCGTTGTTAAAGTTGGCACCGACGAGCGAACCAAGGCTGGCTGATTGTTCGCGAAGTCCTACTTTCTCGCGCAGGCAGGCATAGGTGACGGGCATCGTCGCGGTGGAGCTGCCGGTGGAAAAGGCCATCACCAGCGCATCTCGCATGCCATAGAGCACTGCCCAGGGCGAGCACCACGAGAAGAACTTAATGCGGATCAGATAGTAGGCCATCTGCAACGAGAGGGCGAGCAGCACCGCGACCACGAACCCGCCCAGCGATACAAACGGCTCGAAGCCTTTCACGCCGACAAGATTGGCGACCTTGCAAAACACGGCCAGCGGAATGACCTCGATCACCCAGTGCAACATTTGCAGCAGCACTTTGAAAAGCACGTCCACCACATCGGACACATTGGTGATTGCCTGTTCCTTCAGCGGTCGCACCGCCAAGCCGATGGCAACGGCGAGCAAGATGACCGAAATCGCTTTGCCGTTGTCGGTCAGGGGGCCGAGGAGACTGCGGGGGATGTTGTCCAGAATTTGATCGACGGAGAATTTGGGGCCGGCGGACTCGGCCGTTTTCGGTTCGGCAGGCTTCGGCTCTTCCTTTTTCACCTCGGCCTTCTCCGGTCCGAACCGCCACTTTCCTGGCTGCAATGTATTTGCGACGAAGAGCCCAATGAAGATCGCCGCGAGCGTATTGAGCAGCAACAGAAAGACCAGGCGTCCCAATGTTCCAGGCGGGAACTTGGCGTGCATCAAAGCTTGAATCACGGCCAGCAAGATCAGCGGCGGAGCGAGCGCGCCCAACACGCGCAGCACGAGATTCGCGGGAACTTCGAGCGCGTGGAGCAAATCGGCGGCATGATTGTGGATCGACAAATGCTCCGTTGGTTTCTTGAGCGAGTCACCCGCGATCCAGGCCAACAGCAGTCCGAAGATCAGACCCGCAATCACACCAAGCATGATTCGAAAATACAGAGGCCACGCGTGCCAGGTGTGAAATGCGCGACTCAGCAGTGATCCCTCGACCGCGGTGGACTTCGCTTCCGTTTTCGTTGGTCGCTTCATTGCGTCCTCATTTTTCTTTCCTTAGTGGTCTGAAATCAGCCGCCACGCGCTAGCGTGCGGTTCTTGCCGGGCGAACCGTGGGCTAGCGCCCAGCGGCTGATCCCTCGTTCCTAGTCCCCGGTCACTAGCCCCTTCCCACCGGCACCACTCCATCCCAATTCTCCGGCGGCGTTCGATTGTGCTGGGCGATGAAGACCGTGAGGAAATCTTTCGCCAGATCATCCGGGGGAACCTGATGGAGCAATTGCAAGGCCCGCGACCACTCGCGATTGGCGAGCGCTTGCCCGGCGGACTCGAACGCGGCAATGTGTTCGTCGGTCAATTGTGGCCAATCCAGAAACGGCGGCAATAGCTCGCTGACGACGACGGGTGTATCGAGTCCCTGCGGACGAACCTTAGCTAGCTGCCGCACGCGGGCTTCGTCGGTAGGCAATTGCTTGCGCGCTTCGGCGGCGGTCACTTCGTCGAGCAGAATCGGCACGCGGAGGTCCTTGGTCATTCCTTCAAGTCGCGAGGCCAGATTCACGACCGGCCCGAAGACGGTCACCTTCACTTGATCGATGGTGCCGATCTTTCCCGCGACCGCGCGGCCGGTGGCAATGCCAATGCCCATGCGAAAGTTGGCCAGCGGATGGGCGGCGCCTTCTGCAGAAACTTGCGCAGCCGCGGCAGCAAACTCCGCGCGAATGCCCAGGGCAGCATGGCACGCTCGTTTGACTGCATCGGCCTGCGGCAACGGCCAGCCCCAAAAACCCATCACGGCATCGCCATGAAAATCGCCCACAACGCCGCCCGTCTGCAAAATGTGATGCGTCGTCACCCCCAGCGCCTGGCTTACCCGCTGCAGCAGTTCGTGCAGTTGCGTGGCGAGCTTTTCACTGGTCCGCGAAAAGCCCCGCAGATCGCAGAACAGCACGGTCACATCCGCTTCGCGCGGCTGCAGCACGATGTCGGCATCTTGATCGGCCAGCGCTTCGAGCACGACGGGGGAAAAGAACTGACTCAGCCCGGCCTGCTTGCGCGCGAGGAAGCGGGCTTCACGCAGGCTGCCAAACGTCGCTGCGGTCAACTCCGTGAACTTGATCTCTTCTCCCAATGATTCAACATCCGCGCCCACATCAAGGGCGGCATCGCCCGCAAAGCTGCCGGTGACATACAGGGCCCAACCCTTGCACGCATTGCCGCTAATCGGCGTGCAGAAGGCCCAATCGAGCCCTTCGCTGAGCGTGAAGTCGCCCGGGCCGCGCTCGGCGCCGCTCCAGACATAGGCCACGCTCTGCTTCGTCTTCACTGCCTGGCGAATGAGCCGCTCGCTCGGGTTGAAGTCCGCGCCCGAGAGAATCCGCCGGTCCCAGTGCAGCACTTTCAGTTCACATTTGTCGTCTGCCTGCTCAGCAGTGATTTCGACAATCGCGGCCGCCGCCGCCCGTGTGATGCCGCCCAGCAGCAGGTTAATCAGCCGGGTGAAGAGTTCGGTGTCGTTGGCCGAACTGGTGATCACATCCGGCAACCGGCCCAGCACTTCCATTCGTTGATCGGGGCGGCGATAAGGGCGGCTGTGCAGTTCTTCGATGCTAAAGGTCCGCTCGGTGATGGGGTTCGGTTCGTTCCTGCCGAGCGCTACCCGTTCATTGGCCAAAGTGAACGTGGTTTCGCCGATCACAAAGTGATCGCCGGGCTGAATTTCAAACTGATCCTGCCGCCGCCCGCGATAGAAGATCGGATTGCGCGCATCCGGCAGCAAGCGAATTTGCAGGCGCCCTTCTTGCCAGATCAGTTCGGCATGCTTGCGGCTGATCCGCTCGTCCCAAGGCGTGGACCACGGCCCGCCCCCGCGTCCCAAGACCTGGGGTGAACCCAGGGGCAAATGACGCCGCCAGCGGAATTGCGGTTGCGAGCCTTGAGCAATGAGATCGGCCATGCGGGGATTTTAGCGGATATTGTCTCCTTTCGCTCCGCGAAAGGACGTTCTTTCGCGGAGCGAAGACGACTCTATTTCTTGCTGACCTGCCAGGCGGAGAGGCCCTCGGTGGTGGAAATGAACAATAGGCCCGCGTCATTTTGCTGGCCAACGGCGAGGCCGCCGAGGACGCTGCCGCGCGCGAATGAATCGTGCAGCTTGCCGTCTTCGCTGACGACGTGAATGCTGCCGTCGGCCGCGGCGAACCACCATTCGCCTTGATGGCCAGCGAGTACATTCGACGAAGTGATCGGCTCAATCGGTTGCTGGTGAGCGCCCGCGGGCAACTGATAATTCCAACACTCGCGGAGCTGCGAAGTCAGTCCAACCGCGACGAGATTCCCTTTCGCATCGTTCGAAATGCCAACGAATGCCGCTTGCGTAGGAGTGGGAAAACTCGCGACAGCCAACCGCGCGAGTGGCCAATTGGCAATCGTTCGCTCCGGATCTTCTCGCCCGAAGCGATTCAGCGGCAGCACGGTGCCCGCTTCGCCGGTGAGCAGAATCTGCCACGAGCCCACATCGTTGGGCGGCGTGACGGCGACCGAAATCACATTCGGCAGCACGCGACTCCGCCATTTCACTTCACCCTGCAAACTCGTCGCGTGCAGCCCCAGCAAGCCCACATTCGCGGCGAGCACTTCGGCATTGCCGTCTTCATCCAGATCGGCGAACTGCAGATCGGTGAGACGCAATGAATCTTGTTCGCCCTCGGGATACGCCCGCAGCAGCTTGAATTGTTTATCGAACAAGAACCACTTGGACGCCAAGGGCGCTCCGCCAATGAAGAACCGCTGGCCACTCTTATCGACGGTGGTCCGCAGCCAGGTGACCGCGGCCTGCTCAGGCAATTCGAGTTCATGCCGGCGCGTGACTTTGCCGGTCAGATCGAGCTCGGCGACACTTCGCCAACCTTCGCACACCAGCAGCCGTGGTTGATCGCTATTTTTACCAGCCGGAATGAACAGCACGTTGCCTGGCGATTTCAATTCTGGGCAATTCCAAAGGTGCGTGAGCTTGATGAGCTTAGGATCGCTCTTGCGGCGAATCACCGGTTCGGCCAGTTCCACCACCGGTTCCGGTTCACGACCACCGGCGGCGACGAGCGCGCTGTATTCGGTTTGCTCGCGTGTGGATTGAGCGACGAGTTCCGCAGCGAGGTCGTCTCCCTTCAGCAATCGTTCGATGATGACGGCCAGCTGCTTGGCCAGGTCGGGGTTGCCGCCCAATTCAAAAATCTGCACCCGGCCTTTAGTATCAAGCACGACGACGCTGGGTTGAAATTCGATTTTGAAGCTCTTATCGCCGAACGCATCCAAATCGCGCACGACGGGGAGGTTGACTTGCCATTGTGCCAACTTCGCGCGGACTTGCTCCATGGTAACAGGCAAGGGATCGGTTGAGATGGCGTAGAAGGAAACCTTGGGATGATCTTTGAATTCTTTCGCGGCGAGCGCGACTTGCTGCAATGTTGCTTCGCAGGCGGGATTGTCGTGATACCAGGTCAGGACGACTACCTTTTCCGTCAATTGCGCTTGCGTCAACCGTCGGTCGTCGAGCGTCGTGAAGAAAAACTCCTTGGGCTGCTTGCCGAAGAGTTGCGATGGCAGCGGTCGCGGCGGCGGGATGAATGATTTCACGATCTGCGCATCAGCGGGCATGGCCAGTTGCCAACGAGCGGCAGGAATCTTGCCGCCCAGTTGAACCTTAGGCATCTCGATCCAGAATTGCAGATCGCTGACCGCTGGATCGGCGGCCAGATCGGCTAGTAGCGCGGCGGCGGGATAGTCCAATCGGCGCAGCAGGTGTACTTCCGGGTCAATCCAAAAAATGAAGTTACCGCCGGGCGAAGGGACAGCGACCCGCTGACAAGTGCGCCCGTCCGTCATCCCAGGCTCCAGCAGTTGACAAGCCACATCAGCAGCAAAAGCATTGGCCAGACCGCGCGATTCCAGCAGCAATTCCAATTGAATCGGTTGCCGCCGCGCCCGACCGGCGAGCGTGTCATACAGCAGCGGATCACTGGCCAGATCCGCGAGCTTGAGTTGTGCCGACGCTTTGCGGACGACAATCTGCCCATCGACATTGCGGGACTCGTCATCCTGAATGGCTGCCTTGAACTCTTTGCCATCAACGCGCACCTGGGCTTGAAACACATCCAATGCTAAATGATTGGGCCGCTCGAAGGCCACGGTCGAAGGCCACTGAAAGGCCGCGAGCTCGCCACTCCGTTTGAATTGCAACTTGATGACGGCTTCGTCTTGATACGAGGCAGCGGCGCGATACGTGGCGAGCAGTTTCTGCAGAAGTTCGTTGGGCGACGCATTACCGGCGGCGATCTGAGTTGCCCGTTGAGAATCGCCGAGGCAAGAACTGGGCGTACGCGGCTTGCTGCCAGAGTCGCAGCCTGCGAACGAAGCTACTAAACAGAGCAGCCCGATGATGATCGAAGGCTGCGCACTCAACAGAATCGTTATTCGCCTGTTCACCCGCGGACTCCTTTCGCAAGACCTGATTGTCGTCTTTCGCTCCGCGAAAGCACGCCCTTTCGCGGAGCGAAAGGCGACGATCATTGTGCCAGCGGACACGATTGCGGAATAGCTCAGAACGCAAGAACGAAAAAAGGCCGCCGGGAGCGGGAAGTTCCTGGCGGCCTTCAAGCGGGATTTTTGTTC
>JAYTUF010000682.1:0-4638 GCA_043744755.1 Anatilimnocola sp. | reverse complement strand
GGTGCTGCGCTGTGCGAATGGCGACTTGATTCAATTTGAATCGGCGCAGGTAATTGTGCTGGCAAATTAACGAGCGAGTTGCAAAAGCGTGCTGATCGCCAAGGAAGTGGCGATCAGTGGATCGTTCTCGCGCATCCGGTCGGATTCGTTCTGCCAGCGGCCGTCCGCTTGTTGGTCTTTCAGCAGGATGCGCTCGATGTCCCGCGACCGCGACAAACGTTCTGCAGCCGGCAGCAGCGGCAGGATGCGGGCGAGACTGTAATAATAGTAGAATCGCAAGCCGCGCCGCCATTCGGTCTCGGCGGCGAGATCTTCAAAACCGGGAACCACTTCTAGTGCCGGCCGTTTGTTGAGCCACATGATGGCTCGTTTGACTGCGTCGTCAGCAGCAAGTCCGGTCGCGAGCAAACCACGGATGCCATCGCAGGTCGCGGTGCCATAGGCGCGCGGTTTTTGGCGGGCTTCGTCACTGAACTCAGCTTTATTATTCAGCGACATCGGTTCCGGCGTAAAACAGAATCCGCCATCCGGTTGCTGACAGCGGAGCAACCAGCCCCGGGCGGCAGCGCGGGCCTGATTGGCGGCCGCCGATTTATCGGACACGAGAGCTTCGAGCGCGTGAGCAACGATCGACACATTGGTGCCAGTCGTGACCGCCTCGGCATCGCCCGCACCGAGAAAATCCCAGCCGCCATAACTGACATGATCCGCGGCGAAACCTCGCGGTTCGAGCAACTGCGCTTGCAGCAGATAGTCGCGGCAGAGTTTACCGTTCGCCGCTTCGGTCTCTCGGCTCAATCGCTGATTCGCGGTCAGCCAGAGCGCCGATCCATAGGTTGGAAAATCAAGGGAACCATCGGCAGCCGCGATTGTCCGACGCTTGATAAAGCCCGGTTGCAGGAAGGCAAAGCCCTTCTCGATGGCCGCCGTATGTTTGCCGCGAATCTCGGCCGGCAACTGACTGAGCGTATCCAGGGCCAAAGTGGTTAACGACGAACCACCCTTCAATTGACCGTAGGTGACCGAATGCCAACCGCCATCCGCCGCCTGCTGCTTCAGCAGGTACTCGACGCCGCGCGTGACGGAGAACTCTTGGTCCTTACTTGCAGAAACTTGCGTCACGAATAAGCCTGCAATCTTCTTCCCTGATCTTGCATTCCGTCACCTCTACGCCTGCGAAATCGGCAAATATCGATTCGGCGCTGTCAGCACCAGGATGGCCGCCGCGGTGCAGAATGTCCGACTCGTGATGCAGTGATGGCCAGTCCAACTGCCGTCGGCGTTTTGCACGCTAATGATCTTATCGCGGGCGGTGGGATACCAGGCGGCCCAATCGTTGCCACCCTTTTGCAACATCGTTTCGGTAATCAAATGGAAGGCCAGATACTCCTCGCCCCCGGCCTGCGAGAAGGCGGTATTGTCTTTCGTGATGAGCTGCTCCACATCCTTGAAGGCCTTCTTTGCGACCGGTTCGTTCTCCATGCCGAGGGCATAGAGCACGCGGATGCCGGTCGCATTCTTATAGAGCGTGTGCATCCAACTTCCCTGATTCTGATTCAGCGACGTGCTCATCTGCTGCACCAGATGCTTGGCGGTGATGTCGGGCGAACTGCCGACTTTCAGCCCCGCATAATGCGAGGCCCGCAGCGCCACCCAGCCCATCACGGTGCCCAGCGTCGGGGCCCACGATTGATTGCCCCAGTGACCTTCGGGCGTTTGCGTGCCGACAATTGCGGCAATGATTTTCTTCAGGCCATCTCGCACCGGCTCCGTATCCCACCCTTCGCCGATCACTTCCGCCAGAAACAGGGCGGCAAAAAAGCTGTGAGCATGTCGGCCGATCTTGTTCTGCAACTGCGTACCGGTCTGCGACGTGATGTCATCATTGGGCATCACTTCCGCCGTCCGCAATATGTACGACACAATCCGCTGCACCTCCCGGCTGCGATTCCCTTCGACGGGCGTGTTCCCCTGGGCCATCAGCGCCAGACCCACCATCGCGGAACAGCCGATGTCCTGCGGCTGACCAACATCCACGCCACAGCCACCATCGCGATGCATCGTCTTGATCAAAAATTCTTCACCGCGGCGGACGGACTTCTCGCTCTGCGGCGTGAACTCGTTGAAGGACTTGCCCTCCGCTGGTTCCGCAGGCTTCGGTGTGGCCGGCTCTTGGCCCCACAGATTGAGCGCCTGCAACCCCAGCGCCGAAAGTCCCGCGAAACCGGACGCACCGGCGAGCAAACCGCGACGAGAAACGCGCATGGGAACTGACTCCTGAGGACCGACGACACCGTCTACCGCATGGAGAGCATTATCGACGCTGGAGAGGGCAACGTCAACGGAAAGGAGGGAGAGAGTGGGGCCACGCAATTGTTCTGGTAACGCAAAACTCGGAATTGGGAGGGCGAGGCTCCTGCCGAGCCGTGGGGCGGAAAACATGTCCTTTCGCGATTCCGGCTCCGTCTCCCTTTGCCCCGGTGGTGGCCCTATCATGGCGAGACCTCTTTTTCAGGAAACTCGCCATGTACTTTCAATTCAGGATCGCGTTATTAGGACTGTTATTGGTCGCCCCGCCTGATTTCGATGCGCAGGCGGCTGAGCCGAAGGCGCCGATTCCAATCCTCATCGATACTGATTTTGGCAGCGACATTGATGATGCCTTTGCGGTAGGGCTTGCCCTGGCGTCGCCCGAATTGGAAATTATCGGCATCACCACCGTTGGCGGCGGCAATGAGTACGACCCTTACGTCAGTCAGCGAAAGGATCGCGACGACCATCGCGCCTGGCTCGTCACGCGATTTCTCACCCAAGCCCGCTTCACGCCCCCGCCCCCCACCGACGCCGCAGCCGAGCGTGCCCCCAGTGCTTTTCAAAAAGCCATCTTGAAAGATGCGAAAGAAATTCCCGTCGCCGCCGGCGCCGATCCCCAGCCGAAAATGCCCATCGGCGGCATGATCCAGTATCGCCGTCATCCCGCCGCAATCTACAACCGCACGCTCAAGCCGATCAAGGAATCGGCCGTCGAACTGATGACGAAACTGCTCAGCGAGCGCGACGGCGTGACGATCATTGCCATCGGACCCCTGACCAACGTCGCGAGGGTCATCACCGAGCAACCCGCGGCCGCCCAGAAAATCAAGCGGATCGTCTTGATGGGTGGATCCGTTGCCTTCGGCTACGACGGCAAAAAGAAAGCGGACAAAGAGTGGAACATTCTCTGCGACATCAAAGCCGCCCAAACGGTCTTCAATTCAAAGATTCCGCTGCTGGTGGTGCCGCTCGATGCGACGGCGATGGTCGCCTTGGATGAAAAACTGCGCAGCGATCTCTTCGCTGCTCATACGCCGCTGACCTGGCAGTTGCAGAACTTATACGAACTCTGGGCGCTGCCGCAGCACCCCGTGTTGTTCGACTCCGTGGCCATTGCCGCCGCCTTCAACCCGCAGCATCTCACGATTCAAGAACTACCGCTGCAAGTTACCGACGATGGTTTCACTGTCGTGAAGGAAGGATCCCGAAAAATCCCGGTCGCCACCAAGATCGAGGCCCCCGCCTTTCTCCAATGGAACAACGGGCGTTTGAAATCGATCGGCCAAGAATCGCTACCGCAACCGCCGAAGAATGTCGCCAAACTGATCGACCCAGGCAAGTTCCCGGCCCGCGTACACGCCTTCGAGGACTACGAAACCGACATCGAAAAGCGTTGGATCATGAGTGGCAAATTGGCCCCCGATCACGAAGGTGCCGCCAGCCATCGCGTTTGCTTATCCGTCCTGACGCAAGACTTTGATGATCGCCAAGGTGACACCAAGACGATGTACAGCGCGGTGGTTTTCAATCCCGTTCCCGGTCCGCCGATGGGGCCTAACACGCGTTTGAAGTTTCAATACAAGCTCACGGGCACCGATACGCTGCGGATTCAACTTTATAGCCTGAGCAACGGCTATCATCGCTATCTCTCGGTGACCGGTCTCGAACAAAACAAATGGCTCGAAGGCTGCGTCGATATGACCCAAATGCGCCGCCCCGACGGCACGGGCGGCCCGCTCGCCGAGAACGAACGGATCGATGACATCCAGTTCTATGTCGATCCGCGGGCCACCGTGATGATCGATAACATCGTGCTTTACGATGCTGCCCCCGAGAAAGAAACGCGGTCTTTCCCGCAGCGAATCGTCTTCACCGCTTGGTTCGACTCCGGCAAGCAAGGGAAAGAATGGCCCGGCACGTTCGACATTGTGGAACACGCCAAGCCGCGAGCGGGGAAGTTCGCCCAGTCGGTCAAAGGGACAGACGAGCTGAGCCGGCTCGATGTTTCGCTGCGCGGTGAGCGATCGCTCGATGCTAAAGTGGAACTCGCATTGCTGCTCCGTTCTTCCAGCGAAAAACCGGTGGCCGTGCAATTGCTGAATCAGGGCAAGGAAACGGCACCGGCACAGTCAGTTGCCATCAAACAGCCGGGCGAATGGCAAGCAGTAACCTTGCGGTTTGACTTGCCCAAGGGGAGTAAAGCCGATGAGCTTCGCCTGCGGTCGGTCGCGGGGAGCGTGTTTGGAATTGATGATTTGTTGCTTTACACACCGTCAAACTGATCGACGGGGCCGGTTTCGTGAATAGAATGAGGGATTGCTCTAC
>JAYTUF010000681.1:0-18256 GCA_043744755.1 Anatilimnocola sp. | reverse complement strand
GAGGGCGAGGCTCCTGCCGAGCCGCGACTTGCTTCGGCTCCGCGGGAGCGTCGCCCTCCCCACAAAATGGCGGCTCCCCGTGGTTCTTTGTAGGCCAGTCACGATTTACAATTCGGCAACGTGCCTCTCATCGCTGCCGCCATTCCTCTCATAGACCTACGCCGCATGAACCTATCGAATCCCTATGAGTCGCCGAGTTTCGATCCGCGCGATTCAACCGCTGCCGACGAAGTTGTCAACGACGGCGCTCCCAGCGCGCAGCCGGGCGAGGGGGAGCGCTGGGGCTGGTTACACTCGGGCTTGCTCGCGATCTCCACCGGCTACGTCTATTGGTCCTTTCCCGGCCTGCGTTGGCGGTTAGAGGGGTGGGAGTTTTTGCGGTTTGAAGTGCTCGCGGTGCTGGCGATGCTCCTAACTTCCGGCGGCGTGGCGGCGATTCTGCTTGCGGCCGTCCGCAAGTGGCAGCGCGTGCCGACGTTTCCCGTTCATTTTGGCCACTGGCTGATGCTGATTGCCGGCACCAATACGCTCGCCCATCAGCTCAACAGGTGGATCCCGCTGCAAGCGATGAAGGCCGAGCTGCACAAAGACGAGCAGCGGGAACTGTTCAGCGACCCGCTCGCCGCCGTGCCGACGATGCAACTCGCCGTCTCCCTGGCCGCCCTCATCGTCCCCTGGCTGGCGATCCGCTTTTCGCCCGGCGAAAAGAATTGGCAGCGCTTCGGCCTGTTCTGGATCTGCTTTCAGGTCTGCCAGATCGCGCTCTTTTATTTCGAGCAGACCATTCACTGGCTGACCTTGCCTTTGAACCTGCTCCTTAGCGGCCTGATGGCCGGGACGTTTTTGCTCGCGGTGGTCAGCGATCTCCGCCGCCAGCGCGACCAACTCCACTGGATCGGCATCATCTGGATCGTTCTCACTCTCTTCGTGCTGCGAATCCTCGTACCCATTGCCATGCTGCCGCTGATGTAGACTTCTAACTCAGGAACGGCTTTGTTCCGCAGGTCAAAGTGGAACGCAATCTCGCTTCTCAGGGCGGTTATTGCTACGCGGGAACACGGCTATTCGCCATCAGGCTGGCGTCTCAGGAGCCGGGACTTTCTCATCGATTGAGGCCAGGGATTTGGCCATATTGAATACGACGATCGCAAACTCTAAAAGGACGCGAACCCACAAGAGCCAGATAATGGTAATGGCTATCGCGGTGCCAAAGCCGATGACGCGGTAAACCATGAACCACAACCAGTCATGTCCCGGCATCGCCTCCTGAGGCGATCGAAAACTGTAATCGATGGCGCGCGAGCTTGAATCAGTTTCAGGCAAGAGTGAAGCAACAGTGGACACGGTTAGCAGGGTGATCCATAGAGCTGCCAACGTGAGGACCGCGAGCCATGTAAATCGCACAATCCACGGAGTAAGGTATTTCTCAAACTTCCAATCAAGTAAATCCAACGGCGAATTCGATTCACGGAATGTACGTAGGGTGGCCGAACGCATCCGACTGCGAACATTGACCGCGCTAAAGCTCGGCATCATCGAACTTGCTTGTTGCGGCGCGGCATTTCCAGGTGGAGGAGGAGGAGGAGGAGGCATTGCCTGACTCGGATATGCCGCGGCAGCATTCGGCGCGGGCGGTGGCGGCATCGGAGCATTGCCGGTTGGAAGAGGCCGCTTACAGTTGGGACATGGTACGGATGTCGAGGTTATGTTGCCTGGTATGGTCCAATGGCGGCCACAGCCCAGGCAGGAAATTGTTCGGCTCATGTGATGGTCATCTCATTGTGGGGCACCTAACGCGATTGGATCGCTGGTATCTGCCCAGTGAGGGCATTACTGGGACCGACCCAGTAATCGCAAGATCGGATAATGTTTCGTTCGCAATCTTTTGGCATTTTAGAAGTATGGATGGAACGGACCTCGTTTCATAGGTATCGAATGGCTGGTGGCACAGGCGTAAACTAAGTTGAAGTGCGAGATCGCAGATTCGCCCGGTTATTAAGTCGCAAAAAAACAGCCAGTCCGCTGGAAACCGTCCATGGCAGTGCGGAATCTATTCACAGTCCAAACGCCACTCGGCTATCGCGTACGACTATCGCGCGATCGCTGGCGGCAGATCATCCGGTTCAAGCATCCCGCACTCTCCGGTCAGGAAAAGGTGGTCCGAGACTGCTTGCAGAATCCGACTTTGGTGCGCGAGAGTACGAAAGAGCCCGCTGTTCATCTATACTATCAGGCGGCCGATGATGTGCAGATTTGCGTTGTGACAGCGCCGGCAGGGAGCGACGAATATTTCGTCGTTACCGCTTACTTCACCAGCAACATCAAACCAGGACGAGAGCTGTGGAAAAAGTAAAAGTCTTCTACGACCGCGCTGGCAATACCCTGAGCATTTGGTTCGACGATCCCAAAAAAGAACATGTGTGCGAGGAATCGGACGACGACATTGTGCTCGTCAAAGATCGTCAAGGGCGTGTCATCGGGTTTGAGCGTCTGAACTTCCTAACGGAGAAACAACAACGCGAGGGAGGCGGCATCCCGCTGGAAGTGCAAATGGTTTAGGACATCGGTGCCCGCGAAGATCAAAATGAATCCAGCACCCCACATCAGCTCCCCGCTCAGTCGCCGGGACATCGTGCGCGCGGGGGCGGCGGGGTTGCTGGGGATGTCGCTGCCGGAGTTGCTGGCGGCGAAAGAGTTGGCTGCGAACAAACAGATCGTCGCACCGGTCGGCAAAGCCAAGGCCGTGATCCTGCTCTTCATGTGGGGCGGCCCCGCACAGCAAGAGACCTGGGATCTGAAGCCCGATGCACCCGCTGAAATTCGCGGCGAGTTCAAGCCCATCGCCACCAACGTGCCCGGCATTCGCATCAGTGAGCACTTTCCGCTGTTGGCTGCGCGGTGTGACAAGCTGGCGATCATTCGCTCGATGACGCATGGCGATGTGAATCACACGACTGCCACGCATCATCTGTTAACGGGCCTGCCCTATCGACCGGGCACCGAACTGCGTGGCGATTGGCCTCACATGGGCGCGGTGCTGGCGAAGCTGGGTCGGGGTAAAGATCCGCTGCCGCCGTTTGTGCAGATGCGGCCGAAGATGCCCGGCGACGTGCCGCGGTTTGTGGAAGAGAGTCATGGACAACTGGCCGGTTGGCTGGGACCAACCTGGGATCCGCTGACCATCGATGCGCGACCCGACTTGCCCGATTATCGCGTCGGCGATTTTCAATTGCAGGAAGGCCTTTCGCCCGAGCGGTTGCAAGGACGAAAATCGCTGATGGGTTCGCTCGAAGACCGCCTCAGTCAGTTGGAACAACAGGGTTCCCTGGGCGCTCGCGCGCGGCATTACAGCCGGGCCTTTGACTTGCTGGCGAGCGGCGTGGGTCAAGCGGCCTTCGATCTCACGCAGGAACCCGACAAAATCCGAGACGCTTACGGCCGCAACCCGCATGGTCAATCCGTGCTGCAAGCGCGGCGATTGATCGAGCGGGGCGTGCCGCTCGTGACCGTCTTCTGGCCCAACGACGGCATCAAGAACGTCAGCGTCTATTGGGATACGCACAGCCGGAACTTTATCGATCACAAAGAACGGCTGATGCCGCCGGCCGATCGCGCGTTTTCAACATTGCTCGACGACTTGAAAGACCGCGGCCTGCTTGACGAAACGCTGATTGTCTGGACCGGGGAATTCGGACGCACGCCGAAGATCGGCCAGCGGAACAGCGATGCGGGGGCCGGCGCCGACGGCCGCGATCATTGGCCCAACTGCTTCACGAGTGTGCTGGCGGGCGGCGGCGGGCAAGTCTATGGCGCGTCGGATCGTCATGCTGCCTATCCGGTCGATAATCCGGTCAGTCCCGTCGATCTGGTGGCGACGCTCTATCATCAACTGGGGGTGCCGGAAGGGATAGAACTGCGCGATAATCTGAATCGCCCGTTCGTCATCTGCCCCGGCCGGCCGATCCCAGCGCTCATCACGTAGAATGGACCCTTTGGTCCGTTCCAGTGGGCGCAGCCCATTCAACATTGGGCGATGTACGACCTGGGCGGTGTACGACCTCAATTCAACACGCTATCGTTGAGTCAGTGTTCCCAACTCAATCCTCTCCAGAGCTATATCATGTCATTCATTCGCCTCCTTCTAATCACAGGATTTACGCTGTTGAGCTTACCTACTCTCGAAACCTCCGCGGCCGACAATCGCGACCGTTTTGAAGCCCGCACATTCACCGATGCCGCGGGTGGCAAGCTGAACTATCGCTTGCTCAAGCCGAAGGACTACGATGCGAACAAGAAGTATCCGCTGGTGCTGTTCCTACATGGTGCGGGAGAGCGCGGCGATGACAACAAGAAGCAGCTCGTGCATGGCATGAACGATTTCGCGGCGGACGAAGTGATGGCCAAGTATCCTTGCTTTGTCGTCGCGGCGCAGTGCCCGAACGATGCCAAGTGGGTCGAAGTCGATTGGAGCGCGACGAAGCACACGGCACCGGAGGAGCCCTCGCCGGCGATGCAAAAGTCTTTCGAAACGCTCGAAGCTTTGCAAAAGGAATTCAGCATCGATGCCAAGCGCATCTACATCACGGGATTGTCGATGGGCGGCTATGGCACCTGGGACGCCATCGAGCGGAAGCCGGAATACTTCGCCGCGGCAGCGCCGATTTGCGGCGGCGGCGATGTGGGGAATGCGAAAAAGCTGACGAAGATTCCGCTCTGGGCCTTTCATGGTGACCAGGACGGCGCGGTGAAGGTCGAGCGGACCCGCGACATGATCGCCGCGATTAAGGCAGCCGGCGGCGAGCCGAAGTACACCGAATATCCGGGCGTCGGCCACGATTCGTGGAGCAAGACCTATAGCAACCCCGAGTTCTACGCCTGGCTATTCGCGCAGCAACGGAAGTAAGGCGTGGAAACAGACCTCCAGGTCTGTTCGCTTGTTTTTTCAATCTGGACGGAGCCATTGGGACTGACAGACCTGGAGGTCTGTCGCCACGAGAATGGAGTCCTGATCGCCAAAGGAAGCCGATGGCCAGGCATTCAAAACAGCAGCGCGGCAAGGGATCAGCGAGCACCGAATCGCTGAGCACGAAGCGCGAGAAACCTGCAGCGGAGGAACCGCCCGGCGATCCGCTGCACGCGTTCCCGGCCGATCCACCACGAAAGAATCTCGCGCTGCTAATCGTCAGCGCAGTGCTATTTGCCGTATGGTTTTGCTATCTGGCGATTATAGCGCTGAGCGGCTGACGTGCATCAAGAAGCGGCAAGTTGTCGTCAAGGGGTGATGCGAGATCATTGCCCGGTAAGGTGCGATTAGCGGATGTTAGTTTTCCTTAAAGACACCCGATGGATACTTTGACTGCCTATCTTGCCAGCTAGCCATTAGATTTCAACTTCTCGTCGTTAAGCATTCAGCGATAACGCTTTGTGCATTAAGTAAGTTCCAGGTAAGCCGTGCGGATCGCAATGATCATGCGCACCGGGCTTGGTTCCTTAGTGGGAAAATAAACCTTCGTAAAAACCGCAAAAAGCTTGACGATGGCCGCTGGTACCTACATAATGCGTGCGTCAGCAATGGAAGTGCTTTCAGCGGGCGGCAGCAATACTGCCAACGCGATTCGGCCAAGGACGGTTGACCAGCAACATTCACCCGACTTTGTTTCAGCCAGTGGACTCGCCGAACGTATTTTCAGCGTCGCGATTCATTGGTTGCCAGTTTTCTGCCCGAATCACTGCAGCCCGAATTATTGAAGGAGAATCGCCATGGAAAAAGTTCGCAATGTATTTGAAGCCATTTTGAAGTATGGCCACGACGAAGATTTTTATCCCGAGACCCCGAAGGAGTTTTCCGAAACGGATGCTCCCGCCGGTTCGGACGAGAAGATCGAAATCCTCCGCAAGCGCATCGAACTCGGCTTGCCCCTGTGGCATGAAGAAGACCGCCGCGACTACAGCGGCCTGACCGGTGCCATTCGCCCGCGCGAATAATTCGCGGCGGATTGAGATCACTGACTTTTCAAGGGACGCAACTCGCGTCCCTTGTTCGTTTGTATTGGGCCAAATAGCCTGCCATACAAGACCCGAACACGTCAGTAAGGATGTACCGGGCACCAGCATCGCCCTCACTGCGCGAGCGGGTTACGAAAGCAAGGCGCAACAAAAAGGGAGCATCCAGTGGACGCTCCCGCGGGGACAGCTCAGGTTAATTCAGGCCATCGGCTTAGCCGGTTGCCATCACCCGCTGGCGGGCGCCTTCGGCGTGCGGCGAGAGGGCCTTGTGGTGATCGAGGCCGACGACTTTTAGCTCCAGGTTCTTATCCTTGAAGGTGCGGGCCAGATCCTTGAGCTTTTCCATCACGGTGTGATCGACGAGCTCGGTTTTGCTCAGGTCAACCACGATGTTGTGCTTTTCCTTGATCCCCAGTTCGTCAATCCGGCTCCGCACGGGCAGCCAGTTGCTGAACGTGACGGCATGCTGCGGAATGATCACCCAGGTATTGCCCTCTTGCCGGGTTTCAAAGCCAGGCGAAAACGTGGCGGCGAACGGCAGGCCGCGGGCGTAGTTGATCACGAACTCCAGAGCGATGCCGATCAACACGCCAACCAGCAGGTCGGTGAGCACGATCGCCACAATGGTGGTGACGAAGACCAGGAACTGCTCCTTGCCGATCTGCCACATGTGGACAAATTCGCGGGGATGAGCGAGCCGGAAGCCGGTGAAGACCAGCATCGCCGCCAGCGCTGCGATCGGAATGTAGTTCACCACGAACGGCAGGAACGACACGAACAGCAGTAAAAACATCCCGTGGAAGACATTGCTGAATCGCGACTTGGCGCCGGCATCGACATTGGCCCGGCTGCGGACAATTTCGGAGATCATCGGCAAACCGCCAATAAACGAGGCGATCAGGTTGGCGACGCCGCAACCCAGCAAGTCCCGATTCAAGTCGGTAGTCCGCTTCACCGGATCAATGAAGTCAACGGCCTTGGCGCTCAACAGCGATTCCAGGCTGGCGACGATCGCGAACATCATCACCCATTTCCAGAACACCGTGCCCTTCCAGTTCATAAAGGACCAGAAGGAAGCCTTCTGCGCAGCTAATTGTTCCGCGGTCATTTCCTTCGCTTTGACGCTCGGAAACGAATCCTTGCTGTACATGAAGCTGAAATCGGTTTCACCCGTGTATTCATGGGACGCGAGCGTCCCTTTTTCCTTGGTCTTGAAGAAGGCGGGCAGGACGAAGGCCTTGCGGAAGTCGAGCGGGACGTTAATCAGGAGCTTGCCTGGATCGCGGGTGTATTTCTTCCCGATTAATTCATAGGGATTGACGAGCGGCGGCGGCGGCGGCGGAGGAGCAGCAGCAGCAGCATGCTTCGCGTCGGCAACATGGGCAGTCGCGTGCTTCGGTTCTGCCTTCGCCGGTTCCGGCTTCACCTCTTCCTTCTTAACCTCCGCCGGCTTCGAATCGGCGGACGCAACTACGGCAGGAGCTGGAGCCGGCGCGGGCTTTTGCGAGATGCCGAAGAACATGGCGAGCGGTACCGCAATCGCCAGCACTACGAGTTGCACGGGAATTACCTTTAGGGCCTTGATCTTGAGCATCGGCCATAGAGCCATTAGCGTGAGACTCAGCAGTCCGATGACGGCAACGTATGGATTGAACCTACTAATGAAGTGGGGATATTGTTTCAGCAACTCCCAGTTATCTCCCGGCAGCTTGTCGATAACCCCCAGCATCGCTAGGAACTGCTTGATCATGATGATCACGCCGATCGAGGCGAGCAGACCGTGAACCGCTGCCGTCGGGAAGAAGTCGCCGAGCTTTCCGGCCTTGAAGACGCCAAACAAGATCTGAAAGACGGCGCAAACCACACCGCAGGCCAAGGCCATGCGATAGGCGTCGAAGTCGGCCGGGGTATTGCCACCGACACTTCCTCCAAATGCAGACACTGCCCCAAAAATGATCGCAATCAGCCCCGCCGCGGGTCCCTTGATGGTGAGTTCTGAATTGCTGATCAGTGAAGCGACGATGCCGCCGACGATGGCAGTGATCACGCCGCCGATGGGCGGATAACCACTGGCTCGTCCAATCGCCAGGCACAACGGCAGCGCGATCAAAAACACCAAGAAGCCCGAGAGCACGTCGTAACGCAAGCAAGCGGGAAAGGGAACGGGCACCGCCGGCCCAAGTGGCTTCTGCACTTCCATCGAGGACTCCGATCGAGACTGCGGTTTCGCCGCAGCAGTTCAAAACGTGGAAAATTGAAATCGAATTCCAATATGGCCTTCTTTCGGAAAGTTTAACCGCTTTTGGACAGACCGGAAGGCATAAAACCGTTACGAATCAGTTAGGCTTAGGCAAATCACAACTGCTGAATTCCAAATAGGTTACTAAACGGCAATGTGATTGCGGCGGGCTGGAACAAAGTCCCCCTCCTCATCAATAATGAAGCGATATCCCCCAATCATGCAGAACCGATGGTGGAAAGTCAGGAGTTGAGCGGATGAACTTATTGGTAATTGAAGATGACCCCGTGCTCGGCAAGGCCCTGCAGCGCGGGCTGAACGATGCGGGCCATGCCTGCGCCTGGGTCCGCAATGGTCGCAAGGGATTGGAGGAAGCTCGGTCGCAGCGCTTCGATGCCGTCGTGCTGGATCTGATGCTGCCCGATCTGCCGGGCGGCGAAATCATGAAAACGCTGCGCAGTGAAGGAATTCGCACGCCCGTGCTGATGCTCACGGCGATGGGTTCCGTCGAAGACCGCGTGAATGGCCTTAAATCGGGAGCCGACGACTATCTAGTCAAACCATTCGCCTTTCCCGAACTGATTGCCCGGCTCGAAGCCCTCGGGCGGCGAGTGGCCGATCGCCCCAGTTCGACGATGACGGCCGGCCCGCTGACGCTCGATTTGACCAACCGCCGCGTCTCCCGCGCGGACTCTGAAATCTCGCTCACTCCCACGGAGTTCAGCCTGTTAGAATTTCTGATTCGCTTCCAGGGCCAGGTCGTCACCCGCAAAATGCTCTGCGAGCATTTGTGGGAGTCGGACTGGGAAGGGGTAACGAATGTCGTGGAAGTGCATATCAATCGCCTGCGCGGTAAGATCGATCGCGGCTTCGACGAGCCGTTGATCCAGACCGTGCGGGGAAGAGGATATGTTCTACGAACGACTTAAAGCCCTCTCCCGCACGTTGCGGTTCCGCCTGATGTTTTGGAATGCGCTCGCAGTGATTGTCACCGGGCTGGCAATCCTGTTCACCGTTCGGCAGGGAGTGAAATACCTCCTGCTCAACGACCTGGAACGTGTGCTGGCCGAAGATCTTGACGAAATCGCCCTCAATCTGACCGAGGAAAAGGGGCCGGATCTGGAACGGCTGCAGCGTGAGCTCGATCACAAAGCAGATACCCACGATTATCACGAATGGTTTGTACTCTTCCTCGATCGCCAGGGATCGCCGGTCTGGTCCAGCACCGGCGCACCGGAGATTCCCGCAATTCAAACAGCCGCCCCCACGACGCGCTTGCAAACCGTGGGCAACTATCGGCTGGCTTCGCGCGAGATCGGCGTGGCGAAGCAACGCAACCTCGTCGTCAGCGTCGGTTCCTCCATCAAGTATATCCAGCGCGATATGGCCAGCATCGATCTGATGGTTTCGATCGTCGCTGCCGCCCTCTTTAGCGTGGCGCCCATTGGCGGTTACATCCTCGCCGGTCGCGCCACGCAACCGGTGGCCAGCATGATGCAAATCACGGCCCGCTTGCGCCCGGCCGAAATGGAAGAACGCTTGAAGGATCGCGGCACGGGCGATGAACTCGATCAGTTGGCAGTCACCGTGAATGGATTGCTGGACCGGCTGGCAGAATATCTTAAACAGAAGCACGACTTTCTAGCCAACGCCGCGCACGAACTGCGGACGCCCCTCTCGGCCATTCGTAGCAGCGTGGAAGTAGCGCTCAATGGCGATCGCACCGTGGCTGAGTACAACGAGTTACTGGCCGAAGTGATTGACGAATGCAGTTCCCTGGAAACGCTGGTGAATCAGTTGCTGCTGCTCGCCGAGACCGATGCGGATCGGCAGGAGATCTCGGCTGATCGAGTTGCGCTCGACCTGGTTGTCACACGGACGGCGGAGATGTTTCAAGGCGTTGCGGAATACAACGGCATTCGCGTGCGCGTCGAAGAATTGCCCGCGGTCTGCGTTGCGGGGAATCGTCATTACCTGCGTCAGGTGCTGAGCAATCTGCTTGACAATGCAATCAAGTTCACCGCCGCGCGTTATGTGCATCATACCGGTTCCGCGGGCAAAAATGGCAACGCCGGCCGCGGCGAGATTGTGATTGCCATGCTTCACGATGCAGCCCGGCAGCAAGTTTGCTTGACCATCCACGACAACGGCCCCGGAATTGGGCCAGACGATCTGCCCCATATTTTTGACCGCTTCTACCGCGTCGATCGCTCGCGAATGCGCGGCACCTCCACCGGCGGCACCGGGCTGGGCCTGAGCATTTGTCACGCCATTATTCACGCGCACCGCGGGACCGTGGAGTGCGAAAGCCACCTCGGCCTCGGCACGAAATTCACCATCACGTTGCCGACACTAGCGCCCGTCACCGTACCTATGCTGACTTAAGAAACAAAGAAGGATCTCCGTATGCCCCTCAAAGTTGGCGTGGTCGGTAGTGGCTTTGTGGGCGCGACGGCCGCCTATGCAATGGTTCAGCAGGGCGTGGGCCGCGAGATTGTCCTGGTTGATATGCGGCGCGAACGCGCGGTGGCCGAAGCGCAGGACATTTCGCATGCCGTGCCCTTTTCTCATCCCCTCAAGGTCCGTGCCGGTGAATATGCCGACCTGCATGGCGCGCGCGTCGTCATAATCGCGGCCGGAGTAGGTCAAAAGCCGGGCGAGAGCCGGTTGCAATTGCTCGCACGAAATGCCGAGGTGTTCCGCGCAGTGATCCCCGCGGTAGTCCAGGCAGCGCCGGAAGCCGTGTTGCTGATAGCGACCAATCCCGTCGATGTGATGACGCACATTGCCGCGCATTTTGCTCAGCAGCAAGGTGTGCCGGCGTCGCGCGTTCTCGGCAGTGGCACCACGCTCGATACGGCCCGCTTTCGCACCTTGTTGAGCGATCATTTTGGCGTCGATTCGCACCACGTGCATGGCTACGTCATTGGCGAGCATGGTGATTCGGAAGTCCTCACCTGGTCGCAAGCGACCATCGGCGGCGTGCATCTGGCCGACTATGCCCGCGCTCAAGGATTGTCGTTCGACGACGAGCTGCGGCAGCGCATCGATCAAGGTGTTCGCAACGCGGCATACACCATCATCGCGGGCAAGAGCGCAACCTACTACGGCATTGGCGCCGCGCTCGCGCGGATCGTCGATGTCATCCTGCACGATCAACGGGCGATTCTCACCGTCAGTTCCCGCGTCGCCGATTTTCAGGGCCTTCAAGGCGTGACCTTCTCGCTGCCGCATCTCGTCGGCGGCGAGGGAGTGCTGGGCTGCATTCCACTTCCCCTGAGCCCCGAGGAAACGAGCGCGCTCCAGCGCTCGGCGGAAGTCATCGCGGCCGCCACCAACTCGGTCGCTGGGAAGCTATAGTCAATCGACGTGAGTCTGGAGAATTTGCCCCGGGGGCGGATCGCATTATGAAATGATAGGGTATGTTGGCCGACGCCGGATATTCGTGCCTTCATCTTCAGTTCCCGGGTGCAACCATGAAACTTCTTCACTCGACTCTTGCTGCGATCCTCAGCGGGTTCACATTGTTCTGTGCATCGTCCCTGGGCGCCGCCGAGCCGTTGCGCGCCACGCAACAGTCGGCCGTGGCGGACGTCGAAGCGCGTCAGGCCGAGTTGAATGAAGTGAATAAGGCGATCTGGGAGTTTGCGGAAGTCGGACTCGAAGAGACTCGCTCGTCGGCGCTCTTGGTTAGCAAGCTGAAAGCGGCCGGCTTCAAGGTGCGCGTCGGCGTGGCGGACATGCCGACCGCTTTCGTCGCTGAATTCGGAACGGGCAAGCCGATCATCGGCATCTTGGCGGAGTACGACGCCTTGCCAGGACTGTCGCAGAAGATGTCGCACGAGCGCGATCCGGTAACTGTCGATGCGCCGGGCCACGGCTGCGGTCATAGCGGTTTGGGGACCGGGGCCCTCGGCGCTGCACTGGCCGTGAAGGCGGCAATGGAGAAGCACTCGCTGAAAGGCACGGTTCGGCTCTATGGCACGCCCGCCGAGGAGACTTTGATCGGCAAAGTCTATATGTCACTCGCTGGCGAATTCGACCAACTCGATGCTTGCCTGCATTGGCATCCGGGCAGCCGCAATGATGTCTGGAATGGCGAATCGAAGGCGGCCGTCTCGGTAAAGTTCACCTTCACAGGCGTCACGGCTCACGCCTCGGGGAGTCCCGACAAAGGACGTAGCGCGCTCGATGCCGTCGAGCTGATGAACGTCGGGGCGAACTACATGCGCGAACATCTGAAGGAAGATGCCCGCGTGCATTATGTCATCACCAACGGCGGCGGCGCTCCGAACGTGGTGCCCGCCAAGGCCACCGTCTGGTATTACGTCCGCGCCAACGATCACGCCGATGTCGAGCGCAATTTCGCCTGGCTGAAGGACATTGCGGGCGGCGCTGCGAAAATGACCCGCACCACGGTGAGCGTCCAGATCGACACGGATTGCCACGAGATCATCCCCAACGATCCGCTCGCCGCGGTGCTCCTGAAGAACTTGGAGCGGGTCGGTCCCCCGAAGTTCACGCCGGAGGAACACACGTTTGCCCGCCGGTTGCAGGAGTCGGTCACGCGGGAGTTCGGC
This sequence comes from Anatilimnocola sp., assembly GCA_043744755.1. Lineage (GTDB taxonomy): Bacteria > Planctomycetota > Planctomycetia > Pirellulales > Pirellulaceae > Anatilimnocola. The sequence continues at coordinate 5,431 of JAYTUF010000681.1, read as the reverse complement.
ACGGTCTTCAAATTAGCGCTGGACGAAGAAATACACCGCCTGCCGAAACTGGGCGCGGGAAGTGGCTCGACCGACGTCGGCGACATCAGTTGGCACGTTCCCACGGGCGGACTGCGGACCGCCTGCTTCGCCTCCGACGCGCCCGGACATAGCTGGCAGAACGTGGCCGCCATTGGTTCCACCATCGGCGAAAAGGGAACCGCCTATGCCGCCAAAGTGCTCGCGTGTACGACGCTCGATCTATTAGAAGACCCCCAAACGCTCGCCGCCGCCAAACTCGATTTCGCCGAGCGGATGAAAGACCGCAAGTACGTCACCCTGATCCCCGTCGGTCAAAAAGCCCCGAAATCGATTCGCTAAGAATCAGCCGTGAGGCATCAAATAAGCGGAGCCTGCCCCACAAGACTGGCGACGTTTTGACATTCGAACAGTCGCGCGTCATGAACACGAATCTGGCCACGTTCGATCATCAAATCCAATTGCCGAGTAATCACATGTTTGAGCTGTGAGCCCGTTGACCGATAGCCGAATAACCTTCCCGTCCCAACTATGCACTCGTCGGAAGACAGGCCAACGTGTAGAGTTACTAACTTATAAATTGCCGCAGTTATTTCAGCGGGCGGCAACATTTCGGGTTGTCGAAGCGTCAACGATATCACAGAAGCACGGCTGCGAACTTCTACCTGTTCTTGGCCAAGTACTGTGAAGAACTCACCGTCGGCAACCATCATTTGCTTGTCGATCGCATGGGAAAGCGCCGAGTCAACCGCTGCAATCATTCTCTTCGACGTACGGCCCGCGCCCCAAAAGGCTGCAATTCTTCGAGCAATCTCTTCTCGATGAACTGGCCCTTCAACGGAAACTACATTATATGCAACTTCCGCGAGCACTATCGGCGACATTTCGTAAAGTGGTCGGGTCGCGTCAATCCTAATGCTTCCGACAGTAGCTTCTCGATACGTGTTACAACATTCTTCGACACTCGATGAATTATTTTCGGTCTCGAGAGGCTCGTCAGCTTCGAATACGTCCAGGCATTTCTCGTCCTCCTCGCCGTCGTCAATCATAATGAGCGCGTCACTAGCTTCGGCCAGAACTGCGGGTTTCTTTGCCAATTCAATTGCTGCCAAAAGTTTTCGCATTTGTTCCCTAGGCTGACGGAACCAGTCGGTGCTCCAAATTCGATGAATTTGCCATTTACGGCTCTCCAATACATCTTGCCGTAGCCGATCGCGGTCACGCGCCCATCGTGCTGAATGGTAGGTTGCACCATCGCATTCGATGCCCAAGAGATAGCGGCCAGGCTTGTCAGGGTCTTTGACGGCAAGATCAATAAAAAATCCGGCAACACCAACCTGAGCATCTACTTCGTAGCCAGCTTCTCGAATCGCAGCAGCGACCTGCTCTTCAAATACTGAATCGTGTTCGCCTTCGGTTGGTGTCGCGACATCCAGCCAGCCGGTTTCGGCATACTTGAGAAATCGCTTGAGCACGGCTGCACCGCGGGATGTAGCCCGGACAAGGTCAATATCGTCCGCTCGTAGCGAACTGAAAACTTCGCATCGTATGCGCGAACGAGTAATCAAGACATTCAACCTCCGTTCGCCGCCCTCTCGCGATAATGGTCCGAACGACATGCTAAAGTAGCCATCCTTGTCGGGACCATACCCTACTGAAATGAAGATTACGTCCCGTTCATCGCCTTGCAAATTTTCGAGGTTTTTGACGAAGAATGGCTCGTCGGATGAATTCCCGAAAAAGGCTTCTAATTCAGCATGCTCGCGTCGAAGAACCTCCAACTCATCCAGTATCGCATCCCGCTGCTTAATCGAAAATGCACCGACACCCAACGACAAGCTAGGATTCATTTTGGCATGCTCCATCACAGCTTCAGCAACCTGACGAGCCTCGACTCGATTCGTGGCGCTTTGCCCGCGATCGAACACTCCGTCCTTTACGTGGTTCAATCGCAGGCCTAATCCGTCCGTCTGTGGTTCTGGATTGGGAATGACGAACAGCTTATTGTGATAAAACTCATAGTTCGAAACCGCGATGAGCGACTGGTGTTTACTACGATAGTGCCACGACAACATTCGTGATGGGACGTTACGAGCGATACAGAGTCCAAGGATGCTTTCCAAATCGCTGGCATTCATGCTGTCCTCGTCAAGGTCGTCGGAAGCATCCAGCGAACTGGTAAAAAATGCTGTCGGAGGCATTTGCTTATCGTCGCCCACAACGACAATCTGCTTACACCTCGCCAAGGCACCCATTGCTTCGACTGGCCGAACTTGACTCGCCTCATCAATCAGCAGTAGATCGAACCGCAGGACTCCGGGTTCTAAGAATTGCGCGATGGAAGTTGGGCTCATCATGAATACGGGCTTAATGGCTTGCAGGGCATGGCCCGCCTCCTTCAATAGCCGCCGAATCGGCCAATGCCGCCTGCGTTTCTGTAATTCGTTGCGGACTTTGGCCATTTCACCGAATTCATCGGACTTAGGGATCGATTGAAAGTGCGAAAATGCAACTTCTTTGCGCGCCAGCTCGGCTCGGACAGTGTCAAGCTGGCGAAACTTAGCCCGGACTGCCTCGTGTGTCTCGCCGGTGAACTCGGCGAGATTTGGTGAACGTCGAAAGCACTCGCGTATAAGAGATTCGTAGTAAGCGACTGCGAGTTGATGGTGGGCCCAGATCGCCTTCGTTTTCCCCGTGTGAAGTTGATTGGCCAGTTGTGACAACCCTTCCGACGGGAGTTTCCGCAGTCGCAGCCGATACGCAATCCAAGTCTGAACGGATTCGGGTGTTTCAAGCCAGGATTGGAAGCGGCTGAGAATCGTGTCCAATGGGATGGCCGTGACGTCTCGAACCCCAAACGCTTCTTCTATGTCGATTGCTAGCCGCTGAATGCACGATTTCAATCCGTCAATGGCGCGCTTGAGATTGCTGCCAATAATGCTCAGTTGCTGTCCACAAAGGCGCTTATCCTTCAGTTTTGAAAGCACCTGTCGGTAGTCTCGCGCAATACCGTTTGGGCGATCCCGTACCCATTCGATGGTTGCCCGAAGCTTCAACCAATCCGAAGCAGTGCCTTGCCATTGAGCGCCGAATGCTTGCTTAGCAAGCGGCGCGAGTGCGTCAATGTCTCGGGCCATGCGCTGCGTTTCCAGCAATTGGTCAAGTAGCGCAATTCGATCACAAAGTGAGATAGGCGGTGCTTCTACACAAATCTCTTCAAGTGTCTTCGAGGCCCGGCGAAATTCGCCTTTAAGCCATCGAAACCAGGAAGTCCCTCGCAACTTGAGCTGCTTTCGCGCAGAACTTACATCCCTCGACCAAGCCGACGGCTCCAGTACCATTTCCAACTCGCCTCGCTGTTTCGAATGTCTTGCACCAAGTTCGACAAGTTCTGCAATTTCTGCGAGACGCTGATCCCAGACGCCATCGACGATTGAACTGAGGTCTACTGACGGGGCTTTTAGCAAGTGATTCGTTAGCACCGCAATGACCGACACCTCGCGAGGCGTCTTCGGATGGCCTAATTCAATTCCCTTCGCTAAGATCCTCCCAGCGTTGCTTATTGCTTTCAAACTAACCGTCAGGTTGGAGACAAGTTCCGCAATTCCTTGCAATTCGGCAGGTAACATTGCCGATAGACCTACTCCTTTCCAAGGATGCTCCTGTGGATTGCCCACTCGTTCAAGTAGCGCTGCTACGGTCTGTACAAGTTCAAGTTTTCTTTCAAATTGCGACTTTTCCCAATTCAGCGGATCCTCGATTGTAAATTGCGGAGCCGGAACCTGCAGTCGCTGTAGTCGCACTAGCTCACCAATAACTTGATAAGCAGTCAAGCCTGACGCAGGCAATGGCTGATGCAAGGCAATTGCATAAGAGTTCAATTCGTCGCGCAAACGTCGCAGCTCATCGATTTGTTCTGTAAGATTTGTAAATTTGGGACGTTTGCAGTCGAGAGTCTCTGAAATCTCTGCTAGTACGGCTTTCTTATTTGCCTTATGACTATGCAATTCGAGGCACAATTGACCCAAGCCCACTTTATCCATTCGACTTTTGACGACATCCAGTGCGGCCATCTTTTCAGCGACGAACAGTACTTTCTTTCCTTCCTTGACGGCGGCCGCAATCATGTTCGTAATTGTCTGCGACTTCCCAGTGCCGGGCGGTCCCTGGACAACGACGTGTCGACCTCGACGGACCTCTTCAATGACAACTGATTGCGATCCATCCGCATCAACCACGTGAAATAAGTTGGCGGGATCGAGAACTGCATCGAGATTGTCGTCCTCCCGCAAAATGGGTTGCTCACAACGAAATCCATTGTTTAGTATGGCGTTGATGTTCGCATTATCCGCAATTGAAGCTCCTTCGGGCCAAGTGTCAGGATCGAGGTCGCGATACATCAGGAATTTTGCAAATGAAAAGAACCAAAGCACCATGTCGTCTTCGAGTACTTGCCACCGTTGCTTTCCTGCGATCGCGCGACGCACTTCACGAAAATACTCACTAGGATTCAAATCATCAAGTTCTGGCAAATCAGGTATTGAGATATTGAATTCCTGCAACAACTTGGCCTGCAATGAAAGATTTGTCGTGATTTCTTCATCAAGTGCCTCAATCTTGAATTTCCCACCGGCGGATTGTCGCTCTAAACGTATTGGAATAAGCAATAGCGGGGCATTGCGCTCTTGCGTCGAGGAATCGGCTTCAAACCACTTCAAGAATCCAATTGCTAAGTAGTGAATGTTGACGCCTTGTTCTTCCTCCGAAGAGCGCGCTTCGTAATATTGCCGTAAGAGCCGACTTTGAAGGGTCTTGCTAACTAATCGCGTCTGAAGTTTATCATCGGCTTGGTTGCTTGGCGTGTTGCCTTCCGCGTTGTCGTTGGGCTGGTCTAGCGTTGAATCCATGTTCGAGGGAGCGTCGTTTCCTTCACCTCCTCGAAGCGATAAGAAAGACATTGGTTTTCGGTGTACGACAAGCCGTTCGAAAACCTGGTTCGTGGACTCATTAACGATCTCAATGCTGGTCGACTTTGATCGCCCGCGAGGAGTATTGATCAATCGATTTCTGGTGCTTCCGTCCAGAAGATCATGACGGGCGAGGCGCAGCGCCTCCGCAATATTTGCTTCAGCCATAAGAAAATTCGCCACTGAGAGAGCAGGTTAACTATGACCCGTTAGTCTATCCCTAGGCCAGCTCGCAATCCAGTTGTTTTCCACCGATCGTACTCATACGTGCCCTCAGGCACTCTGCAAGAACCGCCCCCGCGCCGGCTCAGGTCTGCCCGTTCCATCAGTCGAATCAGCCGAGGTTTGGTATATTTGGCAGCGCCTCCCACGAATGGAATTGACGTAAGTTACATACCCGCCCTAAATGGGGGTGTCCATTAATTCTAGCTATGCACTTGACGCCA
>JAYTUF010000680.1:0-18277 GCA_043744755.1 Anatilimnocola sp. | reverse complement strand
GAAGCGGCTCAACGACCGCGAATCGCTGCTCAAGACGCTGGAAATCGGCCAGGTTCGCAAGGGCATCGTCAAGAATATCGCCGACTTCGGCGCGTTCGTGGATCTCGGCGGCATCGACGGCCTGCTGCACATTACCGACATGAGCTGGGAGCGAATCGGCCACCCCTCGGAGATGGTGAAGATCGATCAGGAGCTCGAGGTGCGGGTGCTGCACATCGACCGCGAGAAGCAGAAGATCGCTCTGGGTCTGAAACAGCAGCAGAACAACCCCTGGGAACAAGTCGAGGAGAAGTATCCCAAGGGCTCGGTCCACAAGGGCTCGGTGGTGAACGTGATGAGCTACGGCGCGTTCGTGAAGCTCGAGCCGGGCATCGAAGGGCTGGTGCATATCAGCGAAATGTCGTGGACCAAGCGGGTGAATCATCCCACCGAGTTGGTGAACGTCGGCGACGAGATCCAGGTCGTGATTTTGGAAGTCGACAAGCAAGGGCAGCAGCTTTCGCTGGGCATGAAGCAGACGCAAGAGAATCCGTGGACCAAGGTCGCCGAAAAGTATCCGGTCGATTCGCTGGTGGAAGGAAAGGTTCGCAACCTGACCAACTACGGCGCGTTTGTCGAACTGGAAGAAGGAATCGACGGACTGCTGCACGTTTCCGATATGTCGTGGACCCGCAAGATAGGCCACCCCAGCGAAATGCTCGAAAAGGGGCAGGCCGTGAAGTGCAAGATTTTGTCGGTCGATCAGGAGCGCCGCCGCATCGCCCTCGGTCTCAAGCAAATGGACGAAGATCCATGGGCTCGGGACATTCCGGGCAAGTATAACCCGGGCCAGGTGGTCAGCGGCACGGTGACCAAGATCACCAACTTCGGCGTCTTTGTGGGCCTCGAAGATGGGCTCGAAGGCCTGCTCCACATTTCGGAACTCGCCGATCATAAGGTTGAGAATCCGGAAGAGGTGGTGAAGGTCGGCGACAAGATCGACGTCAAGATTCTCCGCGTCGATATCGACGAGCGCAAGATCGGCCTGAGCCGGAAGCGCGTGGAATGGAGCGAAGAAGAATCCGCCGCCGAAGCCGCCGCCGACGCCGCTGCACAAGCGCCGGAAACGGGTAAGAAGAAGGGCAAGGGCGATCTGAAGGGCGGCCTGGGCGGCAGCGGCCCCCTGATCAGCCCGACGATGGCGACGACCGACAAACCGGAAGTCAAACCGGAAGTCAAAGCCGACGCCGAAACTGAAGGCGAAGGCAGCAAGACGTAGTCGGTTGCTTACTCATCCAAGAACCATTTCAACCCCGCTGGGTTTTCTCAGCGGGGTTGTTTTTTTTCGACGAATGAACCACGAATGTGTCGTGCAATCCTCTAACTGGTTTCCTGAGCGGACCAGAGCGGCCGCTGTCCTATTGTCGAGAGCGATTCACTCCTTCGCTGATTTTGTATCGGCGGTGTCAAAACAAATGACACGTCGGATCTTGGCGGGCGGGTTGGCCGTTGGGGACATAACCCGAAAATAGACGCAGCCTTTGCCGCTTGCATGCTGCCGGCTAATGCTGACACGAATTACGCTGCCAGCCTTCTCCGAGGACCACTCCACGCCAGTGCATTTGCCGATCGGAGCGTCGGCCGACGTGGCATACTCTTCCTGCTTCTTCGCCGTGCCGATGCGCGTGCGAACTTCGTCCTTGTCCAAGTCGATTTCAATTCCGGTCAAATCTGGCAGGGATTCACCGCCATCGAAGACGAAGACGGAGGGGGACTTTTCCTTAATTTCGATCTCTGCCTCTGCAACCTTGGCTATTTTTCGCTCATCAAACAGCTTCAAAAACTCCGCATATTCCTCCTTGGTCAAGCCACAGTGAGGATCATACGGAAGCGGTTCGCCTGGTTTGGCCTTCTGAACTGCCTTCAAAAAATAGGTCGGATCTGCCTCCATCGCTTTCTGCATCTTCACTCCTAGTTCCATCGCGCGTGGCGGAAGCACCGCGTCGAGGACATCCACTTTGATCTTGCCTGCGCGGAGAATATCAGCAGGCCGGTCCGCAAGCTTGCGGGCTTCCCCCTGCTTCGAGTCTGGTGCCAGCCGAGTTTGTGCAGCAAGCGTTGAAGGCATCGCCGCGGCGTTCAGCGAACAGACTACCAGTGCCAAAAGGTACGCACTCTTCGCGGCAAGCTGTGGATTGAAATGCATAACGGAGTCTCTATTGGATAACTAATGTCGGCGCGCGACAGTGAGGTGTCCAGAACAAACAGACTCATCGCACGTCATTCCCCGACGTCGCGCTGGTTTCGATAATCGGCCATGGCTTGCTGCCACTGCCTGGCCAGTGGATCGTCCTTCAGCATTCCCGCGAAGCTGGCTAAAGGGTGAGTAGAGTCGCCGATGGAAACCGCGACCACTTCCGCGCCTGCGGCCACGCGGCGTTCGATGAGTTGGCGGAGTTTTCCGATTGCCTCCTCACGGGTCGGCGCGGCGACCTCCAAGCCCCAAGGGTCGCCACAGACGGCTCGAAAACCATCGTTAGCGACCGGTTCAACCAACACGGAATCATCCATCGTCGGCTCCTATCCAAGTGTCAGTGTCTTATTGTAGCAGAATAGAAAGCTGATAGGAGCAATTTTTAGCAGCCTGGAACACTCACCGGAGTTCGCATGACACGTTGCTGCAGTATGGCACCCACGAGGACCAATCGCATTTGGAGGATTTTAAGGAGTACCTGGAGTGAGAATCCTCGTCGACACGCACACGTTCATCTGCTCGCCGTGACCAAACAGCGCAACCCGTATGCTTGTCAGAGATGCTTCCGTTTGCAATACCCGCTCATCCTGCACATTCTGCCGGCACTCACTCGGCGTGCAGTCATTGCCAGCTAGCGCCGATAAATCTCTTGTCAACGGCAACGTTTGACATGGCCCAGGGATTGTCGGGCACCGCGATGTGATTGACGCCTTGAAGGTTACGCTCACGATGGCCATGCTTAAACGCAAGTCGGCTGCTGCTTCTGAGAAGCCGGCCGCCCGCAAGAGCATTTCGTTGCAAACTCCGCTGGAGACCTATCTCCGCGAGATCAACGAAACCGCGCTCCTCACCGCCAAAGACGAGCAAGAATTGGCCGGGTTGATCGCCGACGGCGATGTCCGCGCCCGCGACCGGATGGTCCGCGCCAACTTGCGGCTGGTCGTCAACATCGCCCGCGGCTATACGGGCAAGGGTCTGAGCTTGCAAGACCTGATCGAAGAAGGCAACCTGGGCCTGCTGCGGGCCGTCGAGGGCTTTGATCCCGGCATGGGCACTCGCTTCAGTACCTACGCCAGTTACTGGATCAAGCAATCGATCAAGCGGGCGCTCATCAACTCGGCCAAGACCATTCGCATCCCCGCCTACATGGTCGAGCTGCTCAGCAAATGGCGGCGGGCCAGTGCGCGGCTGACGGAAGAGCTGGGCCGCACACCGACGCCAGAAGAAATTGCCCGCGTGCTGGGCTTGCAGAAGAAGAAGCTGCCGATCATCAAAAAGGCCATCCGCATCTACAACAGCACGCCCCAAACCGATCAGGCCGAAGCGGGCTGGTCGCTGGGCGAGATCGTGATGGACGAACGGCTTAGGAACCCCGAAGACGAAATGGTCGAGCACGACTCGCTCAAGCACATCAAAGAAATGCTGGCCACGATGGACGTGCGTGAAGCGACCGTCCTCAAGATGCGGTTCGGCCTGGAAAACACGGAACCCCACACGCTGAAAGAAATCGGCGAAAGCCTGGGCCTCACGCGTGAACGCGTCCGCCAAATCGAAACCGAAGCCTTAGCCCGGCTGGCGGAAAGTCTCAAAGACCCGCGCGAACGCGAGATGGAAGCGCTGGCAGCGATGGGCGACTAATCAGTACTCATCTCGCGCCGCCGAGATGACAGGTAGCCCGTTGCGTGAGCAAGGGAGTGTCGCAAGTGGACTCCCGATCCGCCAACCGTGCGGCAGCACGAATCAAGGCACGCAGTGCCGCCGAGTCCGGGCCGCGGCCAGATCGCCTTCAAAACAGTCATTCGTCGTCGGTCGGAATCCTGCCGGTAACGACAATCTCTTGCAGCGTTGCCGGCAAGAATGACCAGGTCGTTTGGTAGGCCGCTTCCAGCGGAACCAACACGTTGTAGCCATCGCCCAGAAAAAGGGGCATGTCCGGGATCGGATCGCCAACGGCCAACGGCTCCACATAAGCGACTTTCTCGACTTCACCGGCGTCATACGAAACGGCGGTCCGGTCCTTGCCGGCCGGAAACTCAAACACCCGGCCTTGATCGTCGAACCCATCCCAGATTGCTCGGTGGATGCCCTGCGGATCACGCTTGGTTGGCGGGAACACGTCGATCACCAGTAAATGAATTCCACTAGCGATGTAATCCTGGCTTTTCTCGATGAAATTTCTGAATTCCCGCATCCCGTCTTTATTCCCCGGCGAGACTAGCTCGATCACGGCCAGCGTGTGGCCCAGCGGCTGCTGGATGATGATGCGATTGGCACGCTCAGCGTACCGCACCTTCGTCGATTTTTGAATGATCTGCGTCTGTGGTTGGACCAAAGTCGCGCCGCCGCCCCGATCCCCCAAGGGCTTGCGACGCGCAGCCCATTCGTCCACCGCGAGCACATCCGGCTCTTTAGGCCCGGCCTTGTGTTCGACGAGGGCTGATACTCCCCGTGGGAGAATGCCGCCGTTGAGCGCGTCCTTTATGCGGATCGACCAACTCTGGTGAAAGTCGTGAAACATCCCAGCATAGACGCGGGACCAATCGTGAAGTGGCATGGTAGTTCTCCCACCCTGATTCTACTCCAAGGATGGCTTGGAAACCCGCTGCGTAAGCGAGGACGTGCCACGGTACTCATCTCGCTCCGCGAGATGACTGCCGCGAGCGCTAGCGTCGCGGCGGGGAGTTGCGAAAATACTTTCCATTGTCACTCGACCGTGGTTGCGCCTCAGCCTGACGGCTGAGGCGTCAGCTCGCGGAGCGAGATGAGTACCGAGGGATCACGCAGCGCGTTTTTCTTCCAATTGCAATAACTTCGCCGGGGCGCGGTTCGCGAGAGACTTTGTCTTGGCGACTACGGTCTTGGCTGCGTCGGTCAGCTCATACATCTGCAGCGCTTCGTCTTCGGGCGAGTCCATGACCGGTTGCAAAGCTAGGTCGGTGTACTGCTTGGCGGCTGGATCGCGTTTGATCTTCTTGTGCAAGCGCTCGAGATACAACGCAAAGCCCGCGAAGCCGCTGTACGTGCGGATAATTTCCCAGGCGCGGCGGGCATAGAAGACGATGGGATTTTCCACCGGCAAGCCCGCGCGGCGCGTCGTCCGGACTTTGTGGCGGAAGACGCCGCATTGCAGCGGGTGAACGTGCTCGTAGCGATAACTGCCATAGTAGGTGGCAATCGCCCACTTCACCTTTTCCGCGCCGAGCGGCAGCGTTTGTGCGCGGCGCAACATCGTTTCGATGTGCGCGGGGCTGTAGTATTGGTGCCAGGCCTTTTGATAGATCGTTTGCAAATCATCCGCCGACATTTTGCCGTGCCCGGTCGTCACATGCTCGAGGTCGTACTTGTTCATATCGACATCCATTGGCACTCCTTCGCGCTGCATCCGTTGATGATCGGCCGAGCCGGGGAGCGGCGTGAGAATGAAGAATTCCAGGATGTCGATCGGCAGTTCTTTTTGGATGACCGCGATATCGCGCGAAATCGATTCGGGAGTGTCCGCCGGGAAACCGAGGATGTACCCGGCAATCGTCACGACTCCCTTGTTTCGCCAGGCCTGCAAGAGGCGGCGATATTCCGTGATCTTGTTCTGAAATTTCTTCGTGTGAACGAGATTGTCCGGGTTGATATTCTCCATGCCGATGAACACGCGGTTGACGCCGGCCGCGGTCGCCTTCTCGACGAAGTTCGGAATCTTGTGGCACATGGTGTCAACTTGAATGACGAACCGGAGATTCCACTTCTCCTTGGCCTTCAGCTCGATCAGCCGATCGAAAATGGCCTCCCAGTTTTTGTTGCGAGCCATGTTGTCGTCGGTGATGAAGAACTGCTTGATCCCCTGGGCGACATACTGGCGGAGCATCTTTTCGACATCGTCCGCATCGCGAAAGCGCGACTTGCGGCCCTGCACGTTGATGATCGTGCAGAAGCTGCATTGAAACGGGCAGCCGCGGCCGGCGTCGAAGGCGGTGAAGTACATATACTTCCGCGCAATTTCAAGCGGCAGATAGGGCGTGACCTGGTTCTGCAGTTCCGGCAGATCGAGCAGATAGTTGTAGACTGGCTTGAGCTGGCCCCGCTGCGCCGAGAGCAGCAGTTCATCCATTCGCCCTTCCGCTTCGCCGGCGAAGATGGACACGCCGAGATTCTGCACGGCTTTGATGTCGGCGGGGATCTCCGGCAGCATCGACAGGCAGCCGCTGACGTGGAACCCGCCGATGATCACCTGAATTCCCGCTTCGCGAAACTCCCGAGCCATGTCGGCCGCCCGCGGGAATTGATTCGACTGCACGCCGGTGAGAAACACGACGCCGCCACTGGCTTGAATTCGCTTGATGATCTGCTTCACCGGCACGATCGTGTGGCATTCGTCATACGCATTGATGACGATCTCCGTGTCCGCGCCCAGCACCTGCCGCTCTTGCGAATCGCGGACAATGCCAAACATGCAGGCCAGCGAATTGGACGGGACAAAAGCCCGCCACCACTGAATCACGTAACCGTCGTCGTCGTAATGAGACGGCTTGATGATTTCGACACAGAACTTCTTCGTCGCTTTGCCGTTCTTCGTCGCTTTGCTAATCGCTTTGTCGGTCGTTGTGGCGTGCGCGTCCATGCGTCCCCTCCAAGGAATTGCCTGCTGAGGGGGGCAGAATAGGGAAATCTCGGCGTTTAGCAAATGTGAAAGTTAGCCCAAGCGGCAAAATCGCTACTCTTTGCCAGAAAATGGTACTCATCTCGCCCCGCAAGATGTCCGCCACCTGCCGCCAATCCCGCGTTTCCGCGATATTTGTGTTCCGGCGGTGGGAGACTTCTTGAGCAGATGCGCGCGACCAGGCTCGTAAGGTTGGTCTTGCCCGTTTCGCGAACTTTGCCCGATGATTATTCTGAAGATAGCAGGCACTGCGTATTTCAGACGAATGAGTAAGTCCGTCATGGCCAACACCCCGTCGATTCCTTCTGGCGCTGCCAGCTTCAAGATCCAACTGGCGGACCGTCTCATCAAGCTGCCCCCCTATGTGCTGGCGCGCGTCAATGCGCTGCGGGACGCGAAACGGCAAGCCGGGCAGGATGTGATCGACCTAGGGATGGGCAATCCGAGTGAACCGCCGCAGGACATCGTCATCGACAAGCTAAACGAAGCCGCCCGCGACCCCAACAATCACGGCTACAGCAAAGCCACCGGGATCTTGAATCTGAAGCGCGAAGTCTCGGCCAAATATTTTAAGAAGTTCGGCGTGCGGCTCGATCCCGAGAGCGAAGTGGTGGTGACGATCGGCTCGAAGGAAGGTTTTAGCCACATGCTGCTGGCCACCGTCGGGCCGGGAGACAATGTGATCATTCCCTCACCATTTTTTCCGGCTCACAAGTATGCGGTCGCGATGGCGGGCGCCAGCGTGATTGCACTCGAAGTGGCTGATAGCCATCGATTTCTGGGGGACATTGCTTTCACCTGCGAGCATCTTTCGCCGATGCCGAAGCTGGTGGTGTTTAACTATCCGCACAACCCGTCGAGCGTCACCATTGAGCCGGAGTTTTGGGTGGAAGTGGTGAAGCTGGCGAAGAAATATGGCTTCATGGTGATCAGCGACTTTGCCTACGCAGACGTGGCATTCGATGGCTATCAACCCCCTAGCTTTCTCGCTGCGCCCGGTGCCAAGGACGTCGGCGTCGAGTTCACCACCATGAGCAAGGGGTACAACATGGCCGGCTGGCGAGTTGGCTTTTGTTGCGGCAACCCAGAGATGGTGAAAGCACTCGGCGTCATCAAAGGCTATTACGACTATGGCCTGTTTCAGGCGATCCAGATTGCCGCGATCGTCGCCCTGCGGCACACCGATGCAGCGGTTGAGTCACAATCGCGGATTTATCAAGCTCGCCGCGATCTGCTGCTGGAAGGGCTTCGCAAGCAGGGCTGGCAGGTTCCCACTCCGCGGGCTGGCATGTTCGTGTGGGGGAAATATCCGGAGCCCTGGGCGAGCCAGATGAACTCGGTCGATTTTGCAATGTATATGCTCGAGCACGCGAATGTCGCCCTCAGCCCGGGCACCGGCTTCGGTGCTGCCGGTGAAGGCTTTTGCCGGATGGCCCTCGTCGAGAATGAGAATCGGCTGCGGCAGGCTCTGCGGCAGATGGGCCGTTGCTTAGAACGTGATTCCCGCCTGCACTTGCCCGGAAAGCCAGGGAATGCGGCGGAAGGGCATGTCGTTGCCGTCACGGGGTAGCATTTGCGTATATTCGTTGGCCGGAACAAGTGTGCTCACGCAGTTCCGGCAAGAGGTGCGTGCGCGAACTTCGTCTCAAGATTCCCGCCGGAACTGCGGAGTACCTTGTTCCGGCCTACTCTCTCCTGTTCCAACCGCTTGCTTGCCGGTAAAATTTTCGGCGGATGGATTATGTCCGCGCAAAAAAAAATAGAAGGGTTCCTGTTCGCCGCAACAGGAACCCTTCCGGAGGCTGTTCGGACAATGCTTGCGCACGGTCCAAAGACCCACAGCCATTGAATCGATATCGGGATGTTCGTTCGCGAGACTTTAAGCCGCCCTTGATTGGCGGGACATTCGGACAGAATCGCCGCCACAAACTCAAAGAAGGTTGACAATCGCATGTCGCAACCCGCAAAGCTTGCCTTGGAAGATGGGACGGTGTGTACCGGCGTGGCGTTTGGCGCAGTTGGCGAGATCGACGGCGAGGTCTGCTTCAACACCTCAATGACCGGCTACCAAGAGATTATCACCGATCCCAGCTATCGCGGGCAAATCGTCACGATGACCTACACCGAGATCGGCAACTATGGCGTGAACTCGGAGGATCTTGAGAGTCAAAAGCCACATTTGGCCGGATTCATTGTGAAAGGCTTTGCCGAACAGCCGAGCAATTTTCGTTCGCAGGAATCGCTGGATGCTTATTTAAAGCGGCACAATATTGTAGGACTCGCTGGCATTGATACGCGGGCACTCGTGCGCCGGCTCCGCGATCGCGGAGCTATGAGGGGCGTGATCAGCAGCGTTGATCTGAACGATGCGAGCCTCGTGCAGAAGGCGCTTGCGAGCCCTGGACTCATCGGCCGTGATCTGGTGAGAGAAGTGCTGCCGGACCAACCGCGCAACTGGACCGAGAAGCTCAGCCAATGGGCGAAACTTCCCAGCGAACCGAATCCTGCCTTCGACGATCAGCGGTTTCACGTCGTCGCGCTTGACTATGGCATGAAGTGGAACATTGCCCGTCATTTGACCGACGAAGGCTGCCGCGTCACCATCCTGCCTGGCACTTCTTCTGCCAGCGATGTGCTCGCGCAGCAGCCTGATGGCGTGTTCCTGTCCAATGGGCCGGGCGATCCCGAGCCGCTGCATTACGCTCAAGATTGCATCCGCGGTGTGCTGGGCCAGGTGCCCGTGTTCGGCATTTGCCTGGGACATCAACTTTTGGGTCTGGCCTGCGGCGCGAAGACTTTTAAGCTCAAGTTTGGCCATCGCGGCGCAAATCAGCCGGTGCAGAACTTGGAGACCGGCAAGATCGAAATCACCTCGCAGAACCATGGCTTTGCGGTCGAAGAAGATTCGCTCCCCACGGTGCTCGAAATCACGCACCGCAACTTGAACGACAACACCGTCGCCGGCCTGCGTCACAAGGAAGTGGCCGCCTTCAGCGTGCAGTATCACCCGGAGTCTTCCGCTGGCCCCCACGACAGCCGGTATCTATTCCGGCAGTTTCGGGAGCAAATGGCGGCAGCGAAGGGGCTGGTTGCGTCGTAAGCTGCAAGTCATGCTGCAACTGCGCGAACGCATTTTCTGACCTACTATTGCGGTAGTTGCAAATTCATCGCGCGAGACCATTTCTTGCCTACGATTCATGGCGTTATTTTCGACTTAGATGGCACGCTCGTCGATTCGCGGCTCGATTTCGATTTAATGCGACAGGAAATGGAGTTGCCAGCCGAGATGGCGATTCTGGAGGCGCTCATTCGCTTGCCTGCCGATCATGCCAACCGCTGCCAGGAGATTCTCGATCGGCACGAACGGGAGGGAGCGGCCCGTTCGCAACTGCTCCCCGGCGTGCGCGAGGTCTTAGAAAGTGTGACTAGAAAGCGGTGGCAGCAAGCCATTGTCACGCGCAACAGTCGGCCGGTGACGGAAGCGACGCTGCGGGGCGTTGGGTTGCACTTCCCCCACGTCATCACGCGCGACGATGGCCCGGTAAAGCCGCATCCCTGGCCCATCGAGCACCTGTGCCGCCAGTGGCAAGTTCGTCCCGACGAAGTGGTGATGATCGGCGATTATCGGTTTGATGTGGAATGTGGCCGCGCGGCTGGTGCCCGCACTGTGCTGCTCACCGGCGAGGCCGATCCCCAAACCTATGAAAACCGCGAAGGGGCGGACTTGTTGTTGCGATCGCTGGCGGAGAAGACCCTGTTGCTGCAGTGGCTGGAATCGCTGTAGCCAATCATTTCGCTCCTGCCTGCTTGAGCACTTCTTTGAACTCGACCGCGGTGACGGGTTGCACGGAGAGACGGGAGCCTTTGCGGAGGAGTTCCATCTTGGCGAGCGATTTTATTGTGCGCAGATGGTCGAGGCCGAGAGGCTGGTCGAAGATGCTATCGAGTTGAATATCGACCATGAACCAGCGAGGTTTTTCGGGCGTGCTGCCGGGGTCGAAGTGGTGGTTGTGTTCATCCCAGGCGGTGTGGTCGGGATAGGCTTCTTTCACCACGCGGGCCGTGCCGACAATGGCGGGCGGGTTGGCGTTGCTGTGATAGAACAGCACGCGATCGCCGATTTTCATGTCATCCCGCAACGTATTGCGGGCCTGATAATTTCGCACGCCGTCCCAAAACGTCGTTTGCTTCGGCGAGCTTTGCAGGTCTTGAATCGAGAATGACTCGGGTTCGGTTTTTAGCAGCCAGTATTTCATGAAGGCCAGTATTTTATGATGGCTAGTCGCGGGAAGTGTCGTCAATTAAGTTAGGCAGTGTAACGCAAGCAACTGCCTCTCGGAATGAATATCATGCTGGCTATCTTCGGAATTGGCATGACCGAGTTGATTATTCTCGGCGTCATCGGCGGCTTGATCTGTCTGCCGATTACGGTCGCCATCGTGGTCATCGCGAGCATAGCGACTAAGAACGACCGCCCGCGAGAGTGAAACGCCGTTTCGTTTGATTCATTTTGCCGAGAACACTTTTACATGGACGCGGAACCAACAATGTCGTTCGGCTTATTGGCAATTGGTGTCGTGGTTTTGTTTGCGATCATTGCCGTGATTGCCGTCGTGGCCGTCATTGCGTCGTCAGCGGGGCGGCGCGATCGCCGGGAAGATTGAAGCGCTGCCGTCAAGCAGCATTCACTTCGTCGCAATGAACGCCAGCGAATAAAAGATCCAACCGGTCACGGCGGTCAGCACCATGCCCGCGGTTGCCATCATTCCCCAGCGACGATGCCAGGCCGAATGGAGACCCGGCAGCGGTGGGCTGGGAAAGTGCCGCAGGGCTTGCACGATCACCACGATCCAAAGCACCAGCGTGGGGATCGCAAACGAGAGATGCACGATCAGGCTCAGGCCCACGGTGCAGGTCCATTTGTGGGCGGCAACGAAGTAAGGCGAAGGGACTGCCAGATCTTCCCATTGCGTGAATAACTGCATGTCGATCTCGAACGCGCCGACGGCGAGCAGCAGCACCGTGCCGAGTGTCAGTTGCAGCCTCTTATGCAGTTCATATTGGCGGCGATATTTCACTTGATAGACGCTGAACAGCAGCACGGGCACGACCAGGAACATCGCCAGAAAGACAATGTCGAGCATCAACGAGCCGCGCGAGCCGGGAATGAAACCAGGCAAGGGCGTTTCGGCCAATAAACAGAAAATCACGCGCCATTGCTCCGCGGTTCGATATCCTCGGCGCCCTCGCCGAAAAACAATAATCGTTTCTTATTGGCCCGATTGTACCAATGATCGTTGCCGGCCTGAATGGTCCCTCCCAGACACGCCGCCGTTGCGAAAGCGTTTTCAGCCCTCGTGAAACGGTGTAGGATAAGATGGTTGCCTTCCCCGCCCGACGGCTCGACCTCTCGCCATGAAACTCCCCTTCCTGATTAGCGCGCTCATCTGGTTCTTGGTCGGTCCATTGGTCGCAGAACTAAGGGCCGCGCCCGTGGACTATGTCCGCGAGATCAAGCCGCTGCTGCAAGCGACCTGCGTCAAGTGTCATGGGGCTTCCACGCAAAAGAGCGATCTGAAACTAGATACCGCTGCGGCAGCTTTGAAAGGCGGTGTCAGCGGGCCGTCGATCATTCCGGGCAAGAGTGCGGAAAGTTCGCTGATTCAGTCGATTGAAGGGAAGCACGAATACGTTCCCAAAATGCCTTACAAACGGCCGCCGCTGGATGCCGCTCAGATTACCCTGCTGAAGAAATGGATCGATGAAGGCGCAAAGGCTCCAGCGGATGAGAAGCCCAGCGACGATCGCCATTGGGCGTTTGTGGCACCCATCAAGCGACCGTTGCCCGAGACTGGCACGCAGCAGCCCATTGATGCGTTCATTCGCGCGCGACTGGCGAAAGAGAATCTGACGCCGTCGCCAACTGCAGAAAAACGAACGCTTATCCGGCGAGTTTATCTCGACCTGATCGGTCTGCCGCCGACTCCGCAGCAGGTTGAAGCTTTTGTTTCCGACAACGATCCCAAGGCGTGGGAAAACGTCATCGACGAAGTTCTGCAGTCGCCACATTACGGGGAACGCTGGGGTCGCTGGTGGCTCGATCAGGCCCGCTATGCCGACTCGAATGGCTACAGCATCGATGCTCCGCGGCAGATTTGGAAGTATCGCGACTGGGTGATCGAAGCCCTGAATCGCGACTTGCCCTTCGACCAGTTCAGCATCGAGCAACTGGCCGGCGACCTGCTGCCGGCTGCCACCGAGCCGCAGAAGATCGCAACCGGCTTTCATCGCAACACGCAAATCAATCAGGAAGGGGGCATCGACCCCGAGCAGTTTCGCATCGAGAGCGTCATCGATCGCGTCGGCACGACGGGCACGGTCTGGCTGGGGCTGACCATCGCCTGCGCTCAGTGCCACGATCACAAATTTGATCCGATCTCGCACAAAGAGTATTACCAGTTCTTCGCCTTCTTCAATAATCAATCTGAACCGACGCTGAAGGTCATCGATAAAGGCGTCAACCCCGCAATCATCGACGCGGAACTGAAGCAGCTCGAAGCCAAGCTGACGCAGTACATGGCCGGTCAGCAGGACGAGTTCGCTGCCTGGGAAAAAGACCTGGGCGAGATGTCGAAGAAGTTGCTCTCGCAGGATGCCCTCAAGTATCTGGCCGTCGCGCCGGAGGAGCGGAACTTCACGCACAAGCGGACGCTGTTCGCCGCAGGACCGGGTGCAGCCGATCAAGCTTTTCGGGCGCTCAACGAACGGTATGCGGAACTCTCGACGTTGCTGAGTGGCGGCGTCACTTCGATGGTCCTGCAAGAGATGCCGCAGCCACGGAAGACGACAATTTTCCTCAAAGGTGACTTCACGCGGCCGGATGCGGTCGTGCAGGAAGGCGTGCCTGCGATACTGCCGGCGCTAACGAGTGCAGCGAGACCGAATCGTCTCGATCTGGCGAAGTGGATCGTCAGCACCGACAATCCGCTCACTGCTCGCGTACTCGTGAATCGCATTTGGCAGCAGTATTTCGGCCGCGGCCTGGTCGAGACCGAGAACGACTTTGGCACGATGGGTTCGGCCCCCTCTCATCCCGAACTGCTGGATTGGCTGGCGGTTGACTTGCGCGAGAACGGCTGGAGCCTGAAGAAGCTGCATCGGCTGATCATGACTTCGGACACTTACCGGCAAAGCAGTTCGGCACTGGCCGGCAATCGCGGCCTGGCGGTCGATCCCAAGAACTATCTGCTGTGGCGACAAACGCGACTGCGGCTCGATGCGGAGATCGTCCGCGATGTTTCGCTCGCGGCTAGCGGCCTGTTGTCGCCGAAGCTGGGTGGTCCGCCTGTCTTTCCACCGATTCCGGAAGGAGTCCTTGGCCTCGGTCAAGTGAAGCGAGCTTGGGCGCAGAGTAAGGGCGAAGATCGCTACCGCCGCGGTCTGTATACGTTTGTGTTCCGCGCGACACCGCCGCCATCGCTGAGCGTGTTCGACGCGCCCGAGGGTTTCAGCACCTGTACCCGTCGCATTCGCAGCAACACGCCGCTGCAGGCGCTCACGCTGCTCAACGATGCCAGTTACTTTGAGTTCGCTCAGGCTTTGGAAAAGATCATCGTGCGCAACGGCTTGGCCGCTGCGTTCCAGCGCTGCGTCTCGCGCTCGCCGACGACGGAGGAAACGGAACTACTGAAGAAACTCGATTCCCTCACGCAGGCTCGCGTGCTGCTCAATCTGGACGAGACGATTACTCGCGAATGACTCACTTATGAATACGCCCAACCAACATCAACTCCGCGATATCACCCGCCGGCATTTCTTTCAGCAATGCCCGCTGGGCGTGGGTGCGCTCGCGCTGTCGTCGCTGATGAATGTACAAGCCAGCGGCCGGACTCACTTCCCGCCTCGTGCCAAGAACGTGATCTATCTGTTCATGGCCGGCGGACCATCGCAACTTGAATTGTTCGATTACAAACCGAAGCTGGTCGAACTGACGGGTCAACCAATTCCGCAGAGTTACATTGAGGGGAAGCGGTTCGCGTTCATGAACAGCAGCCACGGGGTGAAGCTGCTGGGGACGCGGCGAAAGTTTGAACAGCATGGCCAAAGCGGCGCGTGGGTCAGCGACCTGCTGCCATACACGGCGGGCGTCGTCGATGATCTGAGCATTGTCACCACCTGCCAGACGAGCCTGTTCAATCATGCGCCGGCCAAGCTGTTCATGAATACGGGCAGTGGCCAATTCGGGCGGCCGTCGATCGGTTCATGGGTCACGTATGGCATCGGCAGCGAGTCGCAAGACTTGCCCGGTTTCGTTGTGCTGCAAAGTGGACCGCGCGGACCACGGGGCGGTGCCGTGAACTGGGGCAGTGGTTTCTTGCCCACGACGTATCAAGGCGTGCCCTTGCGCGGCGAAGGCGAACCGATTTTGAATTTATCGAATCCGCAGGGCATTGATGCGACCAAACAACGGACGGCCATCGACGCCATCCGCGCGCTCAATGAGCAACGCTTGAAGCAAACGGGCGATGACGAAATCTCGACTCGCATCAACGCTTATGAAATGGCATACCGGATGCAATCGAGCGCGCCGGAATTGATCGATATCAGCGGCGAATCGCAGGCTACGCTTGACCTGTATGGCGTCAAAACAGATCGTCCATCCTTCGCCCGCAACTGTCTGCTCGCGCGGCGGCTCGTCGAGCGCGGGACGAGATTCGTGCAGCTCTATCACACCAACTGGGACAGCCACGGCGGCAGCGGCGAAACGCTCGAAGACGATTTTCCCAAGGTGGTCAAGGACGTCGATCAAGGCTGCGCGGCGCTCATTCGCGATCTGAAGACCCGCGGTCTGCTGAATGACACACTGGTGATCTGGGGCGGTGAATTCGGCCGCACGCCGATGGGCGAGAACCGCGAGAAGACCGGTCGCAATCACCACATCGATGCCTTCACCATGTGGTTCGCCGGCGGCGGCGTGAAGGCGGGCTCCACCTATGGCCAAACCGACGAACTCGGTTTCAGCGCTGCCGAGCAACCCGCCCACGTCCACGATCTGCACGCCACGCTGCTGCATCTGCTCGGCATTGACCATAAGCGGCTCACCTTCCGCTTCCAAGGCCGCGACTTCCGGCTGACGGATGTGCATGGCGAGGTGATGACGAAATTGCTGGCGTAATTCAGCGTGGCAACTGCGTCGGATCAACCGTATCGGGCAGCGGCCCCGGACCCGCTTTGGGCGGCGGTGGGGCGGGGGTCATCGTGGGGTCGATATACCAGAGGAGGCGGCCCAGCAAACGCAGGTAGATCATCAGGGACGAGACGATGATCGCGGCGCTCGGCGGCGCGATGACGACGGAGTCGGTACTCCATAGGGAAACTCCCAAGGAGGCGACCAAGCCCAGCATGAGGGTTTCCAAGTAGAAGACAATCCAGCCATCGCCATTGTCTTTGAAGCTTTGCCAGAACGTGGGGGAGTGAAAGGGTCCGGTGAGCGATTTTTCCAGCAGCATCGGCAGCCAGAGGAGCGGCGTGAAGACCATGGCGGAGACCAGCAGCATGATCGGGCCGCGAATGGTGACGGCTTCGCGTGTTAAGTAGTAGCCCACCCAGATCAGCAAGCCGGGGACCACCGCCACTACCAGCGAGGCGGGCAAAAACAACGGATTGCCGCTGGGCAAGATGCCGCCCAGGGGCCAATGCTCGATGGCGTCTTGGCCTCGTCCCGTCTCCTGGACGATTGCCATCGCATGGGCGCCGAAGATCACGCCCCAAGCCAGGCCGAGAATAGCAGCGACGAAACTGAGCGGAAACGATGCCGGATCAAGGATGGCGATGGGCACCATGGCCACGGCTGTTAAGGCGAGCCAGCGACCCATGGTGCCGGGATAGAACAAAAACTCAACAATCCCGACGAGGAAGGGACCGCGATGAAATCGCGGCGCGTTGGGATCGACCGGCCCACTCCAGAGTTCATCGCCATACGATTCTTCCCGCTTGCGGCGGACCGGCGGTGGCGGAGTGGGCGGAACATAAGGAGCAGCGGAGACTGTTCCTGCTAATGAACCACGCTCTGGCGGCGGTGGATTTGAAGGACCGGAACTCGGTCGTCCGCTCGCAGGCTGAGCAGGTCCAGCACCATGCATCGCGAACACATCGATCAGCCCCGCATCGGCAGCGGGTTTCGTGGGAGCGACCGCTTGCGTCTGCGCGACGGGCAGCGGGGTCAGTCGCATTTCGCCATCCTCGTCGTCATCGTCCGACTTCCGCGGTTGCTCGATGGGCGAGAACTTCGGCCGCTCGCCCGGATCGCTCATCTTGAAATCTTCCGCGCCGGCCAGTGTCGGTGCTTCCGCCGCCGCTCGACCCGATTGCGGCTTGGGGGCACGTACTTCAACCGCCGAATGGCAATCGTGGCACTGAATGGTGCTTCCCACTTGCTCGAGTCGGGCATGGAGGAGCGAACCGCACAGAAAACAATGAAAGCCAAACTCGGTGGATTTCTTCGGTTTGTCCGGCGGCTTTGATGCGTCAGCTTGCGCGACAATTGGTCTCGTCGCGACTGGAAGCTGAACAGGCTTTGGCGGTGTTGCCGTGGTGGGTGTCGCAGCGGTCGCTGGCGCCGGTTTTGAAGGCGCCGAAGTTTCCGAAGTCGGCAACGGCTCGCTCACACCTTCGCCCGTCGCATTGAGCGTGAACGGCTGGCTGCACTTGGGGCACAAACAACTGGCCCCCGGCGGCAGCGGCGGCCGTTTGATCGGCTGGCGACAATGCGGGCAGGTGATCCGATCGGAAGCGCTCAAAGCGGCGAACCTTCGCTGAGATAAGGGCGATTCAAAGCAGTGAGTTTATTGTAGCAAGCTGAATTCCGCAGCGGCTTTCTTTTTCCACCGCTGGTGGCCTATGCTGGGGAGCATTATTATCCGGCGCAAGACTCCTGCCTTTACAACTCTGTCCTATACCATCCAGGCACGCATGAAATCCGCCTACGACGAACTGTGTACTCTCGCCCGCGAAGCCGCCCTCATCGAATCGGTCGAAGCCCTGATTGGCTGGGACGAGCGGACCTACATGCCGGACGCGGCCGGGGAGTATCGCGCGGAGCAAATGACCTTTCTCACCGGCCTCGCCCATCAAAAGCGAACGCAGCCTCGCTGGGGTGAATTGCTCGCCCAGTTGGCAGACAGTGAACTGGCCCGCGATCCGCACAGCGACAGCGGCACCACCATCCGCCAGATTCGCCGCGATTACGACAAGCGCTGCAAGCTGCCGCAAACGCTCGTCGAGGAGTTGACCCGCGCATCGGTCATCGGTCAACAGGCCTGGGTCAAAGCGCGGCAGGCGAGTGACTTCAAGCAGTTCGCGCCGCATCTGGCCAAGATCATCGATTTGAAACG
>JAYTUF010000679.1:0-4669 GCA_043744755.1 Anatilimnocola sp. | reverse complement strand
AAGAAGAGCGACTGTGGCAGCCGCACCGGTGGTCCAAACGTGTTTCCAAGATAGGCGAGCCCGAACCATTCAGGCAGGCGATGTAACGCCGCTGGAGTTTTTTATAGAGCGGGCAGCAGCGAAAGATGTCAATCGTGGCAGTCCTTGGCAGCCTGTGGATTTTGCTTGCAATCGCAAGCCACAGGCCACGGGTGGGAACCAGGCGGCCGGGTAACTCGGTCGCCTCGCTCTAAGTATAAACGGTAATCGGCCGCAGGGACTAGGGTTTGGTGGGTGACGGCGTGCAAGTCCTTCCAGCGTGGGGAGTTGGCGATTTTGCCGCGGTCAAAGGTTTTTCGCCGGTTAGTCGTGGCGAACCGCAGATAACGATTCTGCTGGCAACCAATGTCAGGATTGTCATTTTCGCTGTCAGGCGCGGGAGCCTCGTTTCCCGGCCCTGCGTCCGCCGGTATGCTGGCAGGCAGATCGCTCGTTTTATACAGCAGCACGGAGGAACGTTTATGTTATTGCCGCGTCATCTACTGATTGCCTGGACCCTGGTCGCCGGCGGAGTCGTTGTGAATTTAGCGCTCTCAACGTCAACCTTGGCTCAGGCGCCGGCCGCCCAAGTGCCGCTCATTCCGCGGGCGAAGTTTTTTGGCAATCCCGAAAAGGCGCGGGCCCGATTGAGCCACGACGGCAAACGGCTGGCCTATGTCGCGCCGGTGGAAGGGGTGCTGAATGTTTGGGCCAGTCCCGACGACCAGCCGGCCAATGCCAAGCCGGTCACGTTCGATAAGCATCGCGGCATTGTCAGCTACATGTGGGCGTACACGAACAAGCACATTCTCTATACGCAGGATAAGAACGGCGACGAAGACAATCATGTTTACGCCATTGACGTTTCCACCGGCAAGATCACCGATCTGACGCCGATCGAAAAGATCGCGGCCCAAATCGAAGGCTTCAGCGAGAAGTTTCCCGACGAGATTCTGGTCGGCATCAACGACCGGGGTGAGAGGCATTACCACGATGTGTGGCGGATCAATATCACGACCGGCAAAAAGACCTTGCTCCAACAGAATCCCGGATACGCCGGTTTCTTAATTGACGACGACTATCGCGTCCGCCTGGCGATGAACTTTTCGCAGACCGGCGGCCAGGTTTATCTGCAGCCCACGGATAAAGGCGACTGGAAGCCTTATCTCGAAATCGGCGTGCTCGATGCGATGACCACGTCGCCCTCCGGCTTCAACAAAGCGGGCGACAAGCTCTATTTCATCGATAGCCGCGGCCGTAATACCGCGGCGCTGAAGCTGATCGACATCAAAACCGGCAAGGAAGAGTTGCTGGCCGAAGATCCGCGGGCGGATATCTCCGGCGCGATCGGTCATCCGACTGAAAAAACCGTGCAAGCTGTTAGCTACACCTTCACCCGCACGCAGTGGAAGATTCTCGACCCAGCGATTCAGCCCGATTTTGATTTTCTCAAGACCGTCGCCGACGGCGAGTTGCAAATCACCGGCCGAACGCTGGATGACAAGCGGTGGACGGTTGCTTACTTAATGGACAATGGTCCGGTGAAGTTTTACATCTATGATCGTGCTCCCGAACGTAAAGTGACGTATCTCTTCAGCAGCAACAAAGAACTCGAAAAACTGCCGCTGGTGAAGATGCACCCGCAGGTGATAAAGAGCCGCGATGGCCTCGATCTGGTCAGTTATTTGACGCTCCCCAAAGGAAGCGATGTCAATGACGATGGCCGGCCCGATCAGCCGCTGCCGATGATCCTCAATGTCCACGGCGGACCTTGGGCCCGCGATGACTGGGGCTATGATCCCGAGCATCAACTGCTCGCCAATCGGGGCTATGCGGTGCTCGCGGTGAACTATCGCGGCTCCACCGGTTTCGGCAAGCAGTTCATCAATGCAGCCGACAAAGAGTGGGCCGGCAAGATGCACAACGATTTGATCGACGCCGTGAACTGGGCCGTCGAACAGAAGATCGCCCGCAAGGACAAGGTTGCCATCACCGGCGGGAGCTACGGCGGATATGCAACGCTCGTCGGCCTGACGTTTACGCCCGACGTGTTCGCGTGTGGCGTCGATGTGGTGGGTCCTTCGAGCCTGATCACGCTCCTCAGCAATCCGCCGCCGTACTGGATGCCGTTCATGCCCGTGATGAAGGTCCGCGTCGGCGATCATCAGTCCGAAGAAGGGAAGAAGTTTTTGGAATCGCGCTCGCCGTTGAATTTCGTCGACAAGATCAAGCGTCCGCTGCTCATCGGCCAAGGCGCGAACGACCCCCGTGTCAAACAGCCCGAGGCCGATCAAATCGTGAAGGCGATGAATGACAAGAAGATCCCCGTTACTTATGTGCTGTTCCACGACGAAGGTCATGGCTTCTCCCGCCCCGAGAATCGCTTCGCCTTTTATGCAATCCAGGAAGCATTCCTAGCGCAGCACTTGGGCGGCCGCTTTGAACCCATCGGCACCGCGTTCAACAACGCCGACTTCAGCGTGCCCAGTGGCCAGGACCAGGTGCCGGGCTTGGCGGAGAAGTTGAAGGGGAAAGCGCCGGCGGCGAAGTGACCATTCGCGAAACGCAAACTAAGGAGGGCTGACCGCTTCGCCACCCGCGCGGCTGCCCAGTTCGTTGTACAGTTTGTAATCGATGCTGTTCATCACGAATCGCACGCTGGCGTCGCCGAGGGCGAAGTTGGCGCCGGCGGGGTGCAGGCTTTTGAAACCGCAACTGCGGAACCAATCGGTGTCTTCACCGGGCTTGCCGACGCCTCGATCGACCATCGTCCCCAGCGGAATGCCCGTGCCGGACGTGGGAAAGTTCTGGCTGAAAACGCCCATGAACTTGCAATGCGCGGGGAGCGTTTCGCCGACCATCCAGGTGTTCGACAGGCCAT
The DNA here is from genome assembly GCA_043744755.1 of Anatilimnocola sp. GTDB lineage: Bacteria > Planctomycetota > Planctomycetia > Pirellulales > Pirellulaceae > Anatilimnocola. Next base: position 1,770 of record JAYTUF010000679.1, on the reverse strand, counting down.
CGGTCACTTCGCCCAAGCGAATGGAATGGGCGGTGCGGCCGAACATGCCGAAGAACGAACCGGCGGGAAAGCCGCCTCCGGCCTGCGTGCCGAAGTTCCAGCCCTGGCAGCAGAAATTGGTTTCGGATGGCGTCGGATTGGGGCAATAGGGACAGGAGTCCATGTGCGTCGGGCCCATGCTCGCGGGATACCAGAGCATGTGGCCGGGGGTCACGTTGTGAGCATGGCGAGCGATGATGTGTTTGGACGCGGCGGGATCGGTCGGGCAAATGAAGATCGGCAGTTTGACAGTCTGCGCGATCAACGCATTCTGTGGAGTGTTCTTAAAATTGCCGCTGAGATCCATCTTGTCCTGAATGTTTCCATACTCCATGTGCGGAAAGATCGAGACGGCCCAGTTGCTGCCTTCGGGCGTGCAGCAGCCGGGCGTGCCGTAAGGGAGACGCTTGTGCGTATCTTCGTAGTTGTGCAGAGCGAGGCCGATTTGCTTCAGGTTGTTGCTGCAGCGAGTCCGCCGGGCCGCTTCGCGGGCGGCTTGCACTGCGGGGAGCAAGAGGGCGACGAGCACGCCGATGATGGCGATGACGACGAGTAGCTCAACGAGGGTGAAGGCACGTGCAATGCGTCGGAGAATCACCTTTTCGCCTTTACTTTATTGGGAGGGCGAAGTTATTGGGAGGGCGAGGCTCCTGCCGAGCCGGGCGCCGCAATTCGACATGGACGCGCAAATCCCCGGCTCGGCAGGAGCCTCGCCCTCCCAGGTCGCTCACACCCAGGTCGCTCACACCCAGGTCGCTCACGCCCCCAATGTCGCCCGCGTGGCTAACCACAACTTCGCAGGCCAGCTTAACCCAACCCGCCCCTGAAAGACAGCTTTGGGGTCTTGTTCAATTTTGAGCAGTAGGCGGAAGTAGGTTTGATGCATCAGCCAGTACAAGCGGCGAGCGGGCTGCGGAATCAGGTTCATCGCTTGAAACGCCGAGTCGTAGAGCGCTCCGGCGCGAACCACTTGAAAGCGAATGAGCTCACACGTTGCGTCGGTGGGTCGATCGGTCAATAGCTCAGTTTCAGAAACACCAAAGCGGGCGAGTTCATCTTGCGGCAGATAGACGCGGCCGATCTGAGCATCGCTCCGCAGGTCGCGGAGGATGTTGGTCAATTGCAGGGCCAGGCCGCAATCGAGGGCGGGTTGTTGCGCGCGCGGATCATTACAGCCCCAGATGCAGAGGCAAGCGAGGCCGACGCTGGATGCCACTCGCAGGCAGTATTCGCGGAGTTCGTGCCAATTGGCGTAACGGCGCGGAGTGAGGTCCATGGCCATGCCGTCGAGCAGGTCGTAGAGATGTTGCGGGGGAATCTTGTAGCGATTTATTGCGTCGAGCAGCGCGGGAAACAGATTACCAGTTACTTGCCCATTCAGTGCTTGTGTGAGGTTCTCACGAAACGTAAGCAGGTCGGTTTCGCGTTCAGTTGGATTTGCGTCTCGATCGACAATGTCGTCTGCTTCGCGGGCGAACGCATAAAGCGCATCCATGCCGCGGCGCTGGTCGGCGGGTAGAAGCCAGAAGGCACGGCCGAGGTTGGAACGCGCTTGTAGCACCACTTCGCGGCAGTGGGTGTAGCTGTGCGTTAGTCGCGTCCGTTGCGACATGACGTCTCCACGCAAGTCAGCCCCTCACCCCGGCCCTCTCCCCGGAGTACCGAGGAGAGGGAGTAAGAACGTGGGCAAGCCCACGCTTTGATTGATAGAACTTAGTCCGCCGGTAAACT
>JAYTUF010000678.1:0-4675 GCA_043744755.1 Anatilimnocola sp. | reverse complement strand
ATGATTTGCAGCACCTGCCGGAACTGCGCGGGGTACCGCTTGTTCCGGCCTACTTCTCCGCCGTTAGTGTCTCGACGGTCACCGCCATCACGACTGGCGCTGTGTCGTCGCTCCCTTTCAGCAACTCAATCGCCGCAATCGTGTCCTGTTTCTTCGGCTGAATCGCCAGATACCGCAGCTGCTGCCCGCGCAGTTGAAAGGCGAACTTGCTGCCGGGGACATCGACGCGGCGGATGTAGTCGGCAAAGTGGACGCCGTTTTTCAGTTCGTGATCTTCCCGCGCGCCGTCTTCGTAACGCAGCCGGACGATGAGCGAAACGGATCCTTCCTTGCCGATGGGCGACGCCCAGCCCGCGACGCCGCTGAGCAGGTGAATCGCCTTGGCCGGCGCGTTGCAGGGGAGCGTCACGCCCTTGGGCATCGTGGGCGGGAACTTGCCTTGCGGGCCATAGAACAGGATGGCGTTGGGAATGCGGTCTCCCTGGGGGTCGATCAGTTGGAAGGGGATGCCTTCGAACGTCTTTGGCGACCAATCGGCGAAGATCAGCCGTTCCGCGTCGGCGGTTTCGTCCCAGAACATCCCCTTCGTCGTGACGCTGGACGCCACTTTGTCGAGCGGAATCGGCAGGAACTTGCCCCGCTGCGTGAGGAACTCCAAGAGGTCGGTTAGTTCGACTTTGGTGAGTTGCTTTTCAAAGCCTTCGGGCATCAGCGATTTGCTCGAAGGCTTCAACTGCTCGATCTGCTCGCGCTGAATCGCGTGCTTCTTCCCTTCGGCATCGAACAGCTCGATCGCGGTCTTGCTTTCGGAAGCCAGCAGTCCAGTCATCACGCGGCCATCGTCGATCAAAACCGTATACGCGCGGTAGTTCCCCTCCACGCTGCGGCTGGGATCGAGCAGGTGAATGACGAGTTCCTTCTTCGGATGAACGGCCATGCCGGTGAGATCGGGGCCGACCTTCGTCCCTTCGCCGCTGTGGACGTGGCACTTAGCACAGACCTTTTTGTAAGCGACCTTGCCGGCGATGGGATCGCCCTTGTCCGTGGTGATTGCAACGAGCTCTTCAATCACCTTCTGCCGATCCGCATTGGGCAAACCGCCGCCAGCCGCGAGCAGCTTCTTGGCGCGGTCGCCCAGCTTACGGTCGGGATGCGAAACCAGCGATTGCTTTTGATCGAGCGAAAGTTCATTGAGCGCAAACTCACCCTTTTCCGCGGCATCGAGCATCACTTTCGTCCACTCACCGCGCGAGACAATCGCTTGCAGGATGGTCGGCCGGGCCGCGGGAGTGACAGTGGCGAGGCTGGCCAGCAAGGCCGCGCCAGTTTCCGGCGATTCACTCTTGGCCGCGGCTTCGATCAGGCCCTGCGCAAGCGCGGGTGAGATGCGTGGCGACAGCAATTCGAGAAGCAACGTCGCCGCGGCGGGATCGTTCTTGCGGAAGTCGATCAACTGTTTGGCAGCATCAACACGGGCGGTGTCGACCGCCTTATCATTCTGCGCCGCAGCCAACAAGGACGCGGAAATCTCACCGGCGAACTTGTTAAGCTTTTCGCTGCCCAATTTGCGGGCGAGAGAGATGACGGTCGATTGTTCGTTGGCGGGAACTGTTTTCAGAAGACTTGCAAGCGCGAGTTCTTGTTCGTCGTTGAGTTTGGCCGTCTTTGCACGCGGCCAGCCTTTTTCAAAACCGACCAGGAGAGTGCTGGCAACTTGAGCGTGGGCCGTTGTGGCAGCCACCAACAGCGAGCCAATCTTCTCGCCTGCTTCGTCACCGCGGCAGAAGTGCTGGGCCACCTGCGCCAATCGCTCCCGCGTTATTGGATTTGTCAGGTTGATCTGGGCATCGCGAGCCAGCGAGGCGTTAAGCAATTCCGCGTCATTGCGAGCGGCGGCGGCGGTTGCAGCGTCTAGCAACCAGCGATCGCGGAGCACGTCTGAATTCTGTAGCGCTGCTAACGCGGCGTTTGCGGACGCCGGTTGCGGATCGCTGTCTGCCAGCGCGAGCAGGGCCGCCAGCCGAACTTGTCCATCGAGATCATTCGTCAATCTGTTCGCAATCAATGGAATCGCGAATCGCTTGGTCGCAGGAGAAGTGTCGAGGGCCGCCACTTGGATGGCATTACGCCGCATCCCGGGAACTTCGTGATCGAGAGACAAAAGCACCGCCGACATGAATCGGGCAGCTTCCACGCGATCGAGGTCGAGGCTACGCAAGGTCCACATCGCATGCATTCCCTCGGCACAATGGCCGGCGGCATCAGCTTTTGCATGCAGCGCGATCTGCACTAGATTCTCAACAACCGATTTTTCCCCCCGCTCAACCAACATCCGCTGCGCATGCAGCCGCCAGAACATGTTGTCGTTCGACAGCGTCTTCACCAGAGTTTCCGGAGAAGCATCCTTCAGCGTGAGCGGTTTTTGTTTTTCGGCTTTCGTATACACGACCCGATAAATGCGCCCATGCTTCTTATCGCGCAAGTTCGTCTCATATGCATTCCCCCGGCCGTTCTTAAAGCCCGCGGGTGTGGGGTTGTGCTGGACGATGTAGTTGTACCAATCGATGACCCAGACGTGGCCGTCGGGGCCGACCTCGGCCATGATCGGGGCGGTCCATTCGTCGTCGCTGGCGAGCAGGTTCCAGCTATTCTTGCTGCTGAAATCGGCGCCGTTGCGGTTGAGCACAAAGGTCGCGGCGAGATGGCCCGTGGGGTCGGTCACAAACGCAGTGCGGTTCCAATACTCGCGGGGGTAAGTGCGGGCGGTGTAGATCGCATGCCCGGCGGCGGCGGTGAAGTTGCCGTGGTGATCGACTTCGCGAACCTTGTCGGTGATCGGGTCGAACTTGGCGCTCTCGGCGATGCTGCCCAGCACGCTGCTGCTCCAGCCGCGAACTTGCTCGTAATAGCGATTGGCAATCGGCATGTAGACGCTGGGGTTGCCGTTGGCGGTGCTACCCAGCAAAATCCCTTCCTCGCTGATGCCGACGCCCCAACTGTTGTTGTTGGTGTTGCGGAGGAACTCAAACTCGGTAACTTGGGGGCCGTCTTTATCGGCCGATACTTTGAACCGATAAAAGCCCGTGCGAAACGATTGCTTCTGGCCGGCGATCTCGCCTTCAAAGCCGGCGTAACCGACCATGCCGTAATACCAATTGTCGAGGCCATACCGCAAATTGCTCGGCCCGGCGTGCGTATCGCCGGTAGACCAGCCGGTAAAGAGAACCTTGCGGGTATCGGCCTGGTCGTCGCCGTCGTCATCTTTCAAAAAGAGCGTATCGGGCGCTTGATGCACAATGATGCCGCCGCGACAGAAGGCGAGGCTGGTGGGAATGCTCAACTTGTCGGCAAACACGGTGAACTTATCTGCCTTGCCATCGCCGTCGGTGTCTTCGCAAATGCGAATGCGGTCGCGACCTTCTCCTTTGCGCTGCATCTCATTTGGATAATCTACCGTCTCGCAAACCCACAGCCGGCCACGTTCATCCCAATTCATGCACAGCGGCTTGCCTTGCAACTCGGGTTCGGCGACGAACAACTCAACATGAAAGCCAACCGGCGTGACCAGGTGCTTGATGGACTCGGCGGGCGAAACCGGCTTTTGCATCTGCCACTTGGCGTTCGGATTCGAGCCGCCCCGATTCGGCGGATAGAAAGGAACATCTGCCGGCTCGTATTCAAACGGCTTCACATCCTTCGCCACTTGCGTCATGAGCGGCCGATCGGCAAACATGGGCACGACGGCCGGATTGTCCTTCACCGCCCAGCGAATGCCGCGCTCGAGCAGATTATGAAAGCCCGGATTGCCCCAGGTCCGCTGATCGTGGCCCCAGGCAGTGTAGAAGACCCGGCCCTGGCCCTGAGTGCGGACCCAGGTCCAAGGCTCTTTGCCGTCGCCTTCAGCGCGGTATTCCAGCACGGTTCGATCCGTCGCGTTGTGCTTTTCATGCACATAAGTTTCGTCCCAACTTTCAAACCCGCCAAAGCCGCGCATCAGCGGATGTTCGGCCTCGCTGAGCTGAGTGCGAAACGTGCCCGTGCCATGCCGTTTGAATTGAGCGCCGACCAGCGCGATGTATTTCGGCGAATTCAAGAAACAGTACGAAGCGCAGTGCAGCGGGATCAAGCCGTTGCCATCTTCGACATATTTCAGCAGGGCCTGTTCCTGTTCGGGCGAAATCTCGGTCGTATTCGCATAAATCACCAGGCCCGTATACTCGCCCAGTGTCTTCTCGTTCAGATCGCTCAGCTTTTCGGTGTACGTGACATCAATGCCGCGCTCCTTCAGCACCGGCATGATCTGCTTGAACCGTGCTGCGGGCTGATGATGCCCCTGATCGCCGAGGAAGAGCAACTTCAGGCGTTGCGGCGGATCGGCAGCGAAAGCCGGAGTCGCAAGAATTGGGATGAGGATACCGACGAATGCGAGGCGAACAGCAGAAAGGAGCATGGCTATCCCATTTCAAAATTAAGAGTTACTTGACCGAGCGGCGCAGCCGCGAAATTGCTCCCTCTCCTCGGTACTCCGCAGGATTATTCATCAGCTAGTGTGAGGTTGAGGGGTTTGAGTTGAGTATATAAGTAGTGACCCAGCATCTTTGCCTGGACCCACAAGTTGACGCGGTGCAGGCCGCGGACCCAGGCGGGCAGAGGCGCGAGCCCGCCGCTGTGATTG
>JAYTUF010000677.1:0-4675 GCA_043744755.1 Anatilimnocola sp. | reverse complement strand
TCGGCAGGAGCCTCGCCCTCCCGTGCTGGCGGGCCCTCCCGGGGTTACAAGCTGTTATCGCGCGAAGCTGATTGTTTATGCCTCGAGAGCGGGAAGTGCCGGGAAATGCCTGTGCGAAACGCTCGAATCGCTCACGAAGCAAAGTGTTATCGCCGCCGATATTCCCCGCCCTGGAACGCGGATCGAAGCGTTATCACCCATTTGCACGTTACTATTATCAGGAGCGAACCCAGGTGTTATCAGCGAGCAACTGTTATCAGCCGCCCCCGAAGTGCAACAAGCCGTGGGGCAAGTCTCCTGACTTGCCAACCACGGGCAAGTTGGAAACTCGCCCCACGAACCTTAAACTGCGAACTACTAACTCCCAACTTCAAACTTTCTTCCGGTGCCCTATGACTCTCCACATCCTTCCCGACGAACCGTTATCACCGTCCCGCCGCCGATTCTTTGCCTGGGCGGGTCTGGCCGGCGTCAGCATCGCTATCGGCCATTCAGAGGCCGCCGATGAGGTCGCCAAAGACAAGCCGACCAGGATCGCGCTGTTATCAGACACGCACATCGATGCTGACCCGCTCCGTGTTGCGCGAGGCGTGACGATGACGGACCACTTGACGAAGGCCTGGGAGCAAGTGGGTGCCGCCGCGGCCCGGTTATCAGCCGCGATCGTGCATGGCGATGTGGCTCATCTCAAGGGGGAAGCAGGCGACTATCGGCAGGTGGCCAAGCTGCTGATCCCCGCCGGTAAGGCCGCGGTGCCGCTGCATTTCATGATGGGCAATCACGATGACCGCGACAATTTTCGCGAAGTGCTGAAGGCGTCGGCGGCGTCCCCCCTCGAATCGCATCAGGTGGCCATCCTCGAAACGCCGCATGCTAATTGGCTGCTCCTCGACTCGCTGGAGATTGTCAACAAAACCCCCGGCAAGCTCGGCGCGGCGCAGCTCGAATGGTTAGCAGCAGCCCTCGATGCCCACAAAGACAAGCCGGCGATCATTTCGGTCCATCATCATCCGGTCTTTGGGGGCGAGAAGATCGGTGGCATTCAAGACACCAAAGAGTTTTTCGAGATTCTCGCGCCGCGCAAGCATGTGAAAGCGGTCTTCTTCGGACATACGCACAATTGGAACCAGAAAGTCCACGAAGGCATTCACCTGGTGAACCTGCCGCCGGTGGCCTATGTCTTTGCCGCCGACAAACCCAGCGGCTGGGTCGAAGCGGCCGTGGGACCGAAGGGCATGGAGTTGACGTTGCACGGCGTAGGACCGGCGAACGGTGCTCACGGTAAGAAGATGGAACTGGCGTGGCGGTGATGCGCGTCTCGAATCACGATTTATATGAAGCAGTTGAGGGGTTTGTTGAAGTTGTTTGGAGGAAGTGCTGCGAACGGACCGGAGCGCCTTTTAGCAGGTCCAGCCCCTCACCCCAACCCTCTCCCCGGCGTACCGAGGAGAGGGAGTAACAACACTTATGTCTCAACCCGACTACCAATACGACGTCCTCATCATCGGCGCGGGCCATGCCGGCACCGAGGCGGCAATGGCGGCTGCGCGGAGGGGGCTGCGCACTTGTTTGCTGACGACGAATTGTGATACGGTCGCGCAGATGAGTTGCAACCCGGCCATCGGCGGCGTGGCCAAGGGGCAGATCGTCCGCGAGATCGATGCGCTGGGCGGCGTGATGGGGCGGGCCATCGATGCCACGGGCATTCAGTTCCGCTTGCTCAACCGCCGCAAAGGCCCCGCGATGCATAGCCCGCGGGCGCAGGCGGATAAGAAGGGCTACCAGTTTGAAGTGAAGCGATTGGTCGAAGAGCAAGTCAACCTCTCGCTGCGGCAGGAAGTGGTTGACGATCTACTGGTGGAGGAAATTCGTGGCGATGGTCAATCGGAATCGCCGGACTCTATTGCTGGTCCGCCCCTCACCCCAACCCTCTCCCCGGAGTACCGAGGAGAGGGAGTAGGTGCGCGGTATCGCATTGTTGGCGTGCGGGTGCGCGGCGGTGTCGAGTATCGAGCGCCGGCGGTTGTGCTGACGACGGGCACTTTTCTGCAAGCCATCATGCATACCGGCGAAGTGCAGACGCCGGGCGGCCGAGCGGGGGAAGGGACGACCGCGGGGATCAGCGGCGCGCTCAACCGGCTCGGCTTTCGCGTGCAACGCTTCAAAACGGGGACGCCCTGCCGCCTGAATGGCCGGACTATCGATTACAGTCGGACCGAGTTGCAGCCCGGCGATGATGACCCCGAGCCGTTTTCGTTTCTCACGAGTGAAGCCGAACGGCAACGCATGGGCCGGGAGCAGATTCCCTGCTACATCACTTATACCAACGAGCAAGTGCATGAACTAATCCGCGCCAATCTCCATCGCGCGCCCATGTATAGCGGGCAGATTCAATCGCGTGGACCGCGGTATTGCCCGAGCATCGAAGACAAAGTGGTGCGGTTCGCCGAGAAGACCCAACATCAACTGTTTCTCGAACCCGAAGGCCGCCGCACCCACGAAGTTTATGTCAACGGCATTTCGACCAGCCTGCCCCGCGATGTTCAAGATCAAATGCTGAAGCTGATTCCTGGCCTCGAACGGGCGCAGATCATGCGCTATGGCTATGCCGTCGAATATGACTTCTGCCCGCCCGATCAACTTTGGCCCTGGCTCGAAACGAAGCGCGTGAGCGGCCTGTTTTTTGCGGGGCAGATCAACGGCACGACCGGCTATGAAGAGGCCGGCGCGCAAGGCTTGATCGCCGGCGCAAGCGCCGCGCTAAAATTGCAAGGCAAAGAGCCATTGGTGATCGGCCGCGAGCAGGCCTACATCGGCGTGCTGACCGACGACCTGGTAACGTGCGGCGTGGATGAACCGTATCGGATGTTCACGAGTCGCGCGGAGTATCGCCTGCTGCTGCGGCACGATAACGCGGATCGCCGGTTGACCGCCATCGGTTATCGCGCGGGCCTGGTCGATGAAGTTCGTTGGCAGCGATTGCAGGAGAAAGAGGCTGAGATCGCCGCGGTGATGCACATTCTCAAAACTGAACGCGTGGGCGAAGTGACGCTGGAGCAGTTGCTCAAGCGCCCCGAAGTGACCTGGCCGCAGCTCGTCGAACGCGCACCGCACCTCGGGGCGATCTCGCGCGAGTCAGCAATTCAGGTTGAATACGACGTGAAGTACGCTGGCTACGTGACGCGACAAGAGCAGCAGGTCGATCGTCAGAAGCGCTTGTCAGATAAGCGAATTCCCGAGCACTTCGACTATGCCCTCGTCCGCCATTTGCGGACCGAGGCCCGCGAAAAGCTGCTCCGCATCCGCCCGATCACCCTCGCCCAAGCCGGCCGGATCAGCGGGATCACGCCGGCCGATTTGTCGTTGGTGCTGACGTACCTGGAGGGAGGCGGAAGTAAGGGCCGGGGTCGGGAGTCTTTGGCGAAGAACGATTAAGCGATACAGAAAGAGCTCACACGCCATAGACTCCCGACCCCTGACGTTTACAACAATGACAACGGATTCTCGCGGGTCTTGAGCGGCATATTCACGGGGGCTTTGACGCGATGAGACTCGAAGACGGCGGAGATCATTTCGATGGTGGTGCGGCCTTCGTACATGCTGCATTCGGGCTGGCGATCTTCTTCGATGGCTTCGATCAGGTCCTGCACAGCCAGGATGTTGCCGCCATCAAGACCGCCGTCGGTCATGGTTTCCGGCTCGCCCACTCCCTGCGAAGTGATGGGCTGCCACTTGGCGCCGCTGCGGCCGGGGGACCACGTTGGGTCGGGCAGGAACTGAGCACTGGGGAGCGAACCCGTGAGAATCTCGACCACTCCCTTGCTGCCGTAAATCTGCAGGCCGAAGCGGCCGCCGAGCGTGTCCCGCTTGGTGCTGAAGTAAGCAGTCGCGCCACTGTCGAGACCATACATCGCGCTGACCGTATCGCCCGCGAGTGGACCGATTCCTTCGGCGCCTGGCTTAACGTGTTCCTTGCCGACGGGTTGGCCAGCTTCTTCCACTCGCGCGAAGCACCACTTCGGGTCGCCGCCGAAATGATGGATCAGGTTCATGATGTGGCTGCCGAGCACCCACAGGTCTTCGCCGCCGCCCCGTTTGTCTTCTTTGCCGCGGCCCCGGAATTCGAGCAGGGTGCCGAGCTTGCCGTCGTCGATCAGATCGCGAATCACCTGCAGCTTGGGGCTGTACCGCGTTTGATGCGCGAGGGCCAGTTTGATGTCGGCCTTCTCGCAGGCTTTGATGATTTCGTCAGCTTCGCCCGGCGTGCGGCAGAAAGGCTTCTCCATATAGATGTGGGCGCCGCGGGCAGCAGCGGCCAGGCACATCTCGCGATGCTGATCGAGCCAGCGCGGGCCGATGGCGACGATGTCCGGCTTCATTTCATCGAGCATCATTCGATAGTCGGCATAGGTCTTCGGGGCCTTCAAGCGAGCTGCGGCCGCGACCAGACCTTTCTCGTCGGCATCAGCGACGGCGACAATGTCGCAGCCCGGAATCTTCAGCCAGACGGTGTCTACGCCATGTCCATAATTCCCTTTGCCCGTGTGCCCGATCACCGCGACGCGATAGCTTTTCATGAGATCACCTGTTGGCTGCGAGAGGCTGAATTGGGAACCCGCAGCATAATGTCGTCTTTCGCTCCGCGAAATAACGTTCTTTAGCGGTGCGAAAGACG